>CAZJTB010000427.1:0-2897 GCA_964548485.1 uncultured Chryseobacterium sp.
GAGCATGGCCCACGCCCTGGAGGTCCGTGTGCCCTTCCTCGACCACGAATTGGTCGAGTTCGTGCTGGGCGTGAGCGATGCTGCCAAGTACCCGAGCACGCCCAAGCAGCTGTTGGTGCGCTCCTTGGGTGACCTGCTGCCCGCTGAGATCGTGAATCGGCCCAAGATGGGCTTCACGCTGCCATGGGAGCACTGGATGCGCAACGAGCTGCGGGCTTTCTGCGAGGAGCACCTTTTCGCCCTTGATGCCCGTCCCGAGTTCAGGCGAGGCGCCATCATGGCCTTGTGGCGCCGATTCCTTGCCGGCGACCGCCGCATGAATTGGTCGCGGCTCTGGTCATTGGTGGTACTGGGCGATTGGCTGGACCGTCACGGCATCGAATAGCACCGGCTTCTTGAATGGGTCATTGTTGGCGTTAGCTCCTGTTGATGGAACCGCCTGGCCAACAAAGGCGGAAGGCGGCTGTAAGGCCGCCTTCCAAAGTTTGAAACTGGATAATCAGAACTTCGCGCGGCTCTTGCGGCCCACACGCTTGCTTCCACGAATCCAGCTATAGCGCTGGCGGTAGAAATTCGATTGGCCGCGCAGCACGTAGCTATACGTGAAGGTCATGGTCAGGTAGCTGTCGTTGTGCGTGGGGTCGCCCCGGATGTTGCCCTCCGTGTAGTTGTTCGGATGCGGCAAGGTGGGGTCGAGCGCGTACGCGTAGGGAGCTTGATTGGCAAGCTGGGCGGCTGTGCCGGAAGCCCCGCCGGGCAGCAGATTGGGGTCGGCGTAGGTCGTGCTCACATCGTCCAAGTAATCGCTGAACGTGGTGCGCCAGCCCATATCCCAACCAAAGCGGTGCCTGCGCTTCTTGGTGAAGTGGAAACCTATGCCTGCCGGGATGGAGAAGCCGAGCCGCGAATAATCCACGAGCTCCGTGGTCAGTGGCTGCAGCGCATAGAAGTCGCCCTCGCGGTTGATCTGCCCCTTGGGGCTGTGGTAGTAGAGGGCGGCGCCCACGTAGCCGAAAAGGCGGAAATCCAGCCGGTACCGGCCGCGGCCGCCGAGATCGTTGTCCTGGTAAATGGTGAATTCCGGCCGCACATACCATTCGAGCATATCGTTGCGGAAGTTCAGGTTCCGGCCCCGGCGCGGACGGTAACTCTCCGTGAGCTCATCAGCGCCTTGGATGCGCAGGTACAGCAGCCCGCTATTGATGGAGAGCAGCCGATTGATCTTCCTGCGAGCGAAGCCGCCCACGGCCCAGCGGGTCTGGCTCAGCTTCATATCCCAGATGAAATCACGACGGGGCTGGTCCTTCCCGCCCATTTCGCCCAGGTAATTGGCGCCTCCCAAGTGGAAGCCCACGTCCCAAGCGTATTGGGCGTGTGCTCCCAAGCAGGCGGAGAGCGCCACAATGGCGAGGCGGAGGCGCAGCGTAGTTTGCAGCATGCTCGAAAGGCTTGTACGACGGGCAAACATAGAAAAGATCCCCCCAGCACGTGCCGTTCCCCTTTAGCCTGTTTTCCACGATCACCGGTGCCGCAACCGGCGCTTGGTACCGGCTAGTTTTGCAACCCCGATGCCCAATCGCGTCACCACCCTTTTCGGCACACGGTACCCCCTGGTCCAAGCGGGCATGATCTGGTGCTCGGGGTGGCGGTTGGCGGCTGCGGTCAGTGAAGCGGGCGGCTTGGGCATCATCGGCTCAGGTTCCATGTATCCGGAGGTGCTCCGCGAGCACATCCGCAAGTGCAAAGCGGCCACGGACAAGCCTTTCGGGGTGAATGTGCCCATGCTCTACCCGGACATCGACCAGCATATGTCAATCATCGTCGAGGAGGGCGTACGGGTGGTATTCACCTCCGCTGGGAATCCATCCACTTGGACGGCCAAGCTCAAGGAGCACGGCCTCATTGTAGTCCATGTGGTGAGCAGCGTGAAGTTCGCACTGAAGGCTGAAGCGGCTGGCGTTGATGCCGTGGTGGCCGAGGGCTTCGAGGCCGGTGGGCATAACGGACGCGAAGAGACTACCACCATGGTGCTGGTGCCCATGGTCAGCGATGCTGTGAAGGTTCCGGTGATCGCAGCGGGTGGCATTGCCGATGGCCGAAGCATGCTGGCCGCCATGGTCTTAGGGGCGGATGGTGTGCAGGTCGGCAGCCGGTTCGTGTGCGCCGAGGAGAGTTCCGCCCATCCGGCGTTCAAGCAGCGAGTGGCTGAAGCCGGGGAGGGTGAGACCCTATTGACGCTGAAGGAGATCACACCCGTTCGGTTGCTCCGGAATCCGTTCTTCGACAAGGTTCAACTCGCTTATGGTCAGAAGGCTACAGTTGATGACTTGAAGCAGCTTCTCGGGCGGGGAAGGGCCAAGCGAGGCATGTTCGAGGGGGATCTGACGGAAGGAGAGTTGGAGATTGGTCAAGTGAGCGCCCGTATCCGCGGGATTGACTCCGCCGCCAACATCGTGGGGTCCATCATCAATGAATTCGAGCAGGCACGGATGCGAATCGGCTCGGCACCATCGTTCGGAGCATGATCATGCGGCAACACCGTGCTGTTAGGCCACGTCTTTCACACATGTGGTCGGCGGTTTCCTGGATTCGCGGCACGCGCACGGTTGCGGCCCTTGCCGGCATTTGGGCGGGCGGCATCGCCAACGCGACCATCCTTGACCCGCCTGCGCCACGATGCGCCACGGTGAATGCCGGCGCCGACGTTACCGTTAGCTGGACCCCGCCCAATGATCCCAATGGCGATTGCGCCCAGTTGGAGCTATGGCACGCATCAGCGCCCGAGGGCCCATTCGCTTTGTTGACCACGTTGGCATGTGGTGCCACCAGCTATTTCCACGCGGGTGCCGGTGCTGGTGCTCTCCATGCATGACGAGGCATTGTACGCGGAACGGGTG
>CAZJTB010000428.1:0-2886 GCA_964548485.1 uncultured Chryseobacterium sp.
GCATCGAGCTGGGCGGCCACACGGACAACGTGGGCAACGATGCCGCCAACCAGAAGCTGAGCGAGCAGCGCGCCAACGCCGTGCGCGACTTCGTATTGAAGCAGGGCATCGATGGCGCGCGCATCACCGCCAAGGGCTATGGCGAAGCCAAGCCCGTGGCCACCAACGACACCGAGGAGGGGCGGGCGCTGAACCGGCGCACGGAGGTGCGGGTGCTGTGATTCAGCTCTTCGAGAGCTCGCTGGCCCGCGTGCTCGCCGCTTCGATCGCGCGCCGCAGCACATCCTGAAGCGCGCCCTGCGCCATCACCTTGAAGGCCGCCTCGGTGGTGCCGCCTTTGCTCATCACGGCCTTGATCAGCTCCTCGGGCGTGCGGTCGGCGTGCTCCATCAGGTGGAAACTGCCCAGCATGGTCTGCTTCACCAGCGCTGCGGCCACATGCGGCTCCAGCCCCAGCCGGGTTCCGGCGGTGATCATCACCCGCACGATCTCGAAGAAGTAGGCCGGGCCGCTGCCGCTCAGGGCGGTCACGGGGTCCAGCAGCGCCTCATCCGCCAGGTGCATGGCGCGGCCGGTGCAGTTGAGCAGCTGCTCCACCATCAGGGTCTGGCGCATGCTCAGCTCTGCTCCGGTGGCGTAGGCCGTGATGCCCATGCCGATCTGCGCCGGGGCGTTGGGCATGGCCCGCACCACGGTCTCGTGGCGCAGGCTCTCGCGCAGGCGCCGCAGCGTGATGCCGGCCATGATGGAGAGCACCACCTGGCCGGGCAGCAGCACAGCGGCCAGCAATGGCGCCAGGGCACCGAAGTCCTGCGGTTTCACCGCCACAATCACCAGGTCGCTCTGGGCGAGGCGCTCATCAATGCTCACGGTGCATCGGCCCAGGCGCACAAACTCGGCATGGCGTGCCTCATTGCGCGCGATGAGCAGCAGGTCCTCGGCCTTCACCAGGCCGTATTTGCGGAAGCTTCGGGCATAGGCGATGCCCATGTTGCCGCAGCCGACAATGGCGATGCGCATGCGTGGTGGCCCGTTGAGGTGGGCGCCCAAAGGACGCACTCAGCGCGCGAATGCCTTCAGCCCCACGATGGAGTCGATGAGCGTGAAGAGGAAGTAGAGCCGCCAGCCATCGGCCGGCTCCTTGAAGAGCGCGATGCCCACCATCACGGTTCCTGCCGCGCCGATGCCGGTCCATACCGCGTAAGCGGTGCCGATGGGGATGCTCTGCGTGGCGCGGTAGAGCAGCACCATGCTCATGGCCAGGCACCCCGCGAAGCCGAGCAGCCACCAGGCGCGCGCGCTGCCTTCGGCCAAGCGGGCCTGGCCCAGGCAGGTGGCGAATGCGGTCTCGAAGAGGCCGGCGATGAGGAGGATGATCCAGTTCGACATGCGTCAGTGGAAGACCTTGAGCACCGTGCCTGCGAAGCTCGATCGCGGCACGAATCCGATGTAGCGGGAATCGACGCTCATGTGCCGATTGTCGCCGAGCATGAACCAGCTGTCCGCAGGCACCACCACCGGAGGCAGCTCATCCTCGCCCCAATCAGTCTGATGGAATGCGGTGGGATGCTTCCAGTTCCAAGGGTAGGGCGCGCGGCTCAGCAGTTGCTCGCTGGCCGCATCGTCGGGTACATGGGCCACCATGGCGTAGGAGGAGAGGGGCTCCACATCATCTGGGGCGATGACCCCGCGCTTCAGCAGTTGCCGCTCCTGCCGCTGGTTGATGTGGTAGCGGTGCTGGAGCCGCAGGCCACGGTCCGCGTCGATGCCGTTCACATGGAGCACGCCCGCGCGCATCTCCACCGTGTCGCCAGGCATGCCGCAGATGCGCTGCACCCAGACCTCCTTGCCGCCGGTCCTTTCCTGACGGTAGCACACCAGGTCGAAGGGCCCCGGCTCCTTCCAGGCGCTGGCGATGATGTAGGCGCCGCGCGGCACCGCCGGCGCGCAGCCGGGCGTAGGCACGTGGTGGAACTGAATATTGCCCGATAACCGTCCGTAGGCGAATACGCCGAGCGCCAGCACGATGGTGGCCGCCACCGCGCTGCCGGAGTAGATGATGATGCGCGCCTTCCGCTTCATGCTAAAGGCCGAGGCTCGCCGCCATCCAGATGCCCGCGCCGCGCGTGCGACCGGTGAAGAGCCCGGGCAGGTGGGGCGATCCGGCTTCCAGGAGCCAGCGCTTGCCCACCGTGGCGCGCACGCCACCGCCCACACGCAAGCTGCCGAAACCGCCCATGGTGAGCCGCGCCTGCGCCACCCAGCGCATGCCCAGCGCGCGTTCGCCACCGAGTTCCATTTGGGGCGCGAAGCCCGGCAGGTTGCGCTGCTCCAATGCGGCCGTCAGCGTCCAGCGATCCTCGAAGGGAAGCCTGGCCGTTCCGCGCAGCACGAAAGGCAGCCAGGTGGCGGCGGAAGTGCTCCGGTAGCGGAGCCCGAAGGTGTCCAGCAGGGCGTCCTCGCCGATGATCAGCTCGTCGAGCTCCAGGATGTTATCGACCGTGATGCCCTGGAAGCGCAAGGTGGTATCGCGATCGAGGCGCAGGCTCTGCGGGCTCCAGGCGCAGAACCCGAGATCTTCCGCTTCGAGGGTGATGGCCAGCCCAAGCGGGTTGGGTTTCAGCGGCAGGGTCCATCGTCCGGTGAAGGCGATGCCGATGCCATTCATGGTGCCGGTCTTCGCCGATGCGGTGTCGCTGCGCAGGTATTCGCCCCGGATGTTCGAGCGCAGCACGCGGCCGTCGATGCCGGTGTAGAGATCAGCCCATCGCATATCGGCCTTGTTCACGCTCTGGCCGATCACCAGGTCCACGCGGGCTATTTGCCCGAGGTCGGCCGAGGCCATGCCGAAGCCGATGGTCTGGTAACGGAACTGCGCGAAGCGGG
>CAZJTB010000429.1:0-2871 GCA_964548485.1 uncultured Chryseobacterium sp.
TGCGCATGGCATCGTCGTACCACTTCACCGCCTGCTCGTTGTCCTTCATCACGAAATAGCAATCGCCGGCGCGCAGCATGGCATCGGCGCGCTGTCGGGCCTCGCCCTTGCGGCCCATCACGTAGCGCCGGAAGGCGGTGGCCGCCTCGCCGTACTGCTTCAGCTTCAGGTAGGTGTAGCCCATGCCGTAGCTCGCCTGCTCGTAGAGGTCGGTGCTGTACGAGCCGGGCGAGTTCCGCAGGTCGTCGTACTTGCGCAGGGCGGCGGTGAGGTCGCCCTTGCCGTAGTGGCTCTCGGCCATCCAGAAATGCGCCTTGGCGTTGGTGCCCTGGTTCACCGGGTACTTCAGCGCGCGCTCGAAGAAGAGGGCCGCATCGGCGTACTTGCGGCCCTCGTAGAGCTCCACGCCGCGGTTGTAGGCGAGCTTCTGGTAGGCCTCCTTCAGGCGGAGGTCCTTGTTCTGGATCTCGTCAAGCGAGGCCAGGGCGTCCTCGTAATTGCGGGTCTTCAGATAGACGTTCAGCAGGAACTCGTACGCTTCATCGCGGCGCGGCGTGTTCGGATAGGCGCGCAGGTAGCCGCGCAGCGCGGTGATGGCCTCATGGTAGGGGTCGAAGCTGAGCTCGTAGGCCAGCTTGGCGTACTGGAAGAGCGCGTCCTCGGTCACCTTCGGGTCCTTGCCGATCTCGTAGGCCTTCTTGAAGGCGTTGCGCGCGTAGTTCTTCTCGTTCAGCTTCAGGTAGCAGTCGGCCATGTGGTAGCTGGCCAGCTGGGCCAGGCTGTCGTTGGCATTGGCCACGATGTTCAGCTCGGAGAGGGCCTTCTGGCAATCGCCGGTGCGGTAGTAGGTGTAGCCGAGGATGTAGCGGTCGCTGCGGTCAACGCCCACGCGCTGGGCGCTCTTCTGCAGGTAGGGCAGCGCCTCGGAATAGTTGCCACGCCGGTAGTTGGCCTCGCCCGCCAGGCGGTTGATCTCCGCCTGCCGCTTGATGCCCGCCGGGTCGGCCATCAGCGGCTTCACGTACTCGGCCAGCTCATCGTACTTGCCTTGCACGAAGAGGATCTCGGCGATGTAAACGGGCACCAGCTTCCCGAAGTCGGGGTTGCCCTCCAGCTTGCGGAAGCCTTGCAGGGCGGTCTCGTACTGCGCGCGCTCGTAATGGATGTGCGAGGCGTAGTAGAGCGACGGCGGGCCGAAGAGCCCCTCGCTGCCCTTCACCTGGCTGAACTCGCCCAAGGCCTTCTCGCCCTCGCCTAGCTGGAAGAAGGCATAGCCGCGCTTGAAGTGGAACTCCTCGGCGTCGGCGCTGCCCAGGGTGGTGCGGTCAACCTGGTCGCTCCAGGCGATGGCGTCCTTCCAATCCTTCTGGTTGAAGCTGTGCCGGAACAGCTCGAGCTTGACCAGGGGCACATGGAGGTCTTCGGGATGCTCGCTCATGAAGCGCTTGAGCCGGTAGCCGGCGTCATCATTGAAGAGCCGCACGCTGCACAGGGCGATGTAGAACTCCGCCTCGGTGCGGCGGGGGTCATGCACATCGGTGATGCGCTCCACCACGCGCTGGAACTCGAACTGGGCGGCGCCGTACTTCTCCTTGCCAAAGAGGTCTATGGCGTTCAGCAGGTCGGCGTCAGGCTGGTCGTAATGGGCGGGCCGCTGCGCGATGGCCTGCTGCGGCAGGCACAGGGCCAAGGCGAGCGCGGCCAGCAGCACGGAAAGGCGCGCCTGCCAGCCGCGGCTGGGGATCAAGGTCATCATTGCGTTCAAAGGTCAAAGGGCGGCGCGGGGCGCATGGGCAATGGGCCGGTTAGATTTCCACCCGGTGGTGTTGGCGCTTCACAAGCATCGGGCCGCAGGGTCCAACGCGGCCTTGGGCCCTGGTATTGGCCGCATGCGCACCTTTGCAGGCCAAGCATGACAGCAGCCCCCCTCGTCCAGCTCAACGGCGCGCGCATCTTCCAGCGCGAGAACCTGGTGCTCAACAACGTGGACTTCGCCGTGTACAAGGGCGAGTTCGTGTACCTCATCGGCCGCACGGGCAGCGGCAAGAGCAGCCTCATGCGCGTGCTCTATGGCGATGTGCCGCTCACCGAGGGCGAGGGCTTCTGCTGCGGCTTCGACCTGCGCAAGCTGAAGCGCGCCCAGGTGCCCTACCTGCGCCGGAAGATCGGCATCGTGTTCCAGGACTTCCAGCTGCTGAGCGACCGCACGGTGAACGAGAACCTCTTCTTCGTGATGCGCGCCACCGGCTGGACCGACCGCAAGGCCATGGATGCCCGCGCGCAGGAGGTGCTGGAGAAGGTGGGCCTTTCCACCAAGGGCTACAAGATGCCGCACGAGCTCAGCGGCGGCGAGCAGCAGCGCGTGAGCATCGCCCGCGCCCTGGTGAACGACCCCGAGCTGATCCTCGCCGACGAGCCCACCGGCAACCTCGACCCGGAGACCACCGCCGGCATCCTCGACCTGCTCTTCGCCATCAGCACCACGGGGCGCAGCGTGATCATGGCCACGCACGATTACTCGCACATGAAGAAGGTGAACGCGCGGGTGGTGCGGTGCGAGGAGGGGAAGCTCTTGGAATTGAGCGCGGCGGGGGCGGTGTGATCACAGCAGCATCTCTACGATCCGCTCCGCGTTCCTGCGGTTGCTGAAGCGCTCCTCCAGCACGCGGGCCCGCAGTTCCAGCGCCTGGCCATTCGCGGGCCGGCCCATGCACGCCAGGATGCTCTCGCGCATGCTCTTCGGATCGTCGTGCACGTGGCAGAGCCCTTCGAGGCCCGTGCCCTCCACCATGGGCGTGTTGCACACCACGTGGCGGCCGTTGAAGAGGCAGAGCAGCAGCTTCAGCTTGATGCCCGTGGCCTGGAAGGTGG
>CAZJTB010000430.1:0-2869 GCA_964548485.1 uncultured Chryseobacterium sp.
CCTCGCGGGCAGGTCCCTTAGACCCCGGTGCCGCCTGCCCAGGTGCCGGGGTCGCCTTTTTTGCATCAGGTGCCGGTTTCGCCGTTCGCGAGATCCGTTGCCGCCTGCTGAATGTGCAAGGCGCTATTGCCGCGGGTAGGAATAACTTGGTCTATTCCAAAGCATGCCATGAAGCACCCGTCGCTCCTTCTCAGTCTGTTGTTGGCCATTCCCACCCATGCGGTTGACCGCATTGTTGAGGAATTCGGCGTTGCACCAACCTATCCGACCATTCAGGCTGCGGTCGGGGCTGCGGTGGATGGCGACCGCATCATCATCAAGAACCGCGTGGGCGATATTCCCTGGATCGCGAACCTCACGATCGATAAGAGCCTTGAGTTCCTCAGCTATGCCGACAATGGGTTCTTCGTGTGCAGGGCCTTTGGGAAGTGCAGCCCGCCTCGGGCAGGGAAGTCCGCATCATCGGCATGCGGAACACATCAGGCAGCATCATCGGGCAGACCCCGGGCGTCTTGCGCTCCACCAAGGTTTGGGTGATGGATTCCCATTTCCCTTCGGGCGCGCTGCTGTTCGACGCCGATGCCTATGTGGTGAACGTGGTGGGTTGCACCTTGGAGTCGGGGTTCGTGCGCATCAATTTCGGGAATGTCATTGGCAACGACGTAAACTCAACCGGAAGTACGCCGGCCATCCGATTGCAGCCTGTCTCCACCTCCTTTGCGGGCGATACGGCAGTGGTGATGGCCAACAAGGCGGTGAGCGGCACCGGCGCAATCGCCATCCTGGTGAACACCAGCGCACAGGTCCATCACATCCGCAACAACTGGGTGCGCCATGCCTGGAAGGGGATTGAAGCGCGTGCGGGCAGCGGAGCGTTCGGCACCATCAATCAGATCACGAACAACAGTGTGCAGGGTGGGCAGGCAGCTGGTGGCGCCCTGCTGGGTATCGTGCTGGCCAGTACCGGCCTCAATACGGTTTGGGAGCTGATGAACAATGCCATTGGTTCTGAGAACGGCAGCTCTGATGCGGGCATCTTCAGGGATGCCGGCGTCAATGGGCAGGTCAATGTGTTCTACAACCACGTGAACGCTGGCATGGCCACGCCCATATCAGCAGGATTCACCTTCGCCTCCAACAATACGCTGGACCAGCCCGTGACCTTCAATGCCGATGGCACCTTCCTGAACGCCCCATCGGCCATTGATGGCGGCAATCCGGCACCAGCGCTCTATGACCTGGATCTCTCCGTGGGCGATGCCGGAGCCTCCGGAGGAAGCTACACGCTCTCCAATTTCTTCCCCCTGCATGCCGGAGCGGCACGGGTTTACATGACCGGGCATCCTTTCAATGCGCGCCAAGGCAGCACGCTGCGCATCCGCGCGAACGCCTTCGATCGCTGATTCCAAGCATACCCATCGCATGCAACCAAGAATCACCCTGGTATTCGCGCTCTTCCTGGCCTTCGGTGCCGCGCGTGCCCAACGCATTCAGGAGGCCGAGTACTACTGGGATGTGGATCCGGGCGCGGGCAATGCAGCACCATTGGTCGCTTTTGATGGGGATTTCAACACAGCCCTGGAGGCGATCACGGCCGAGGCGAGCGCGCTTCCTTCCGAGGGTGCCCATGTCCTGCATGTGCGTGCGAAAGACGCGAGCGGCGTTTGGAGCCTGCCCTTCCGGGTGGTCGTGGATGTCGCCGGCGGGTCGGCTTCCTTCCCGCAAGTGCGCGTGAGTTTCGCTGAGTACTACTTGAACGACGACCCTGGGCCGGGCTCGGGCACGCCCATGCTGGCGGTTGATGGTGATTTCAGCTCCGCTCTCGAGGCGATCCAAGGAGGCGGAATCCCAGCGCCGGTCATCGCCGGGGCGAACACCCTGTGGCTGCGCGCGCGCGATGCGAGCATGGCCTGGGGCCCGAGCTTCGGAATCGTGGTGAACATCGATACCACCATCGCCGGGACCGTGCGAGTGCCTGAGGAGTCGCTCAAGGGCATGCGGCTTTCGCCGAATCCGACGACCAGCACACAGGGCTTCATGCTTCATATCGAGGGCCTTGTGCCGCAAGCGCGCATCATCGTTCACGATGGCGCCGGCCGCGTGCTGGTGGAGCATGCCGCCGTGCGCCAGCGCAGCGTGGCCATCGATCTGCGCAATGCCGCTCCCGGCTTGTACTTCGTGGGGGTGGTCGTGGCCGGCCGGCAGCGATGGGAACGGCTGGTCGTGCACTAGCACGCCGCATGATGAACCGGATCGTGCAGCCCCGACACGCGTCCACGGCTTCTTCATGCGCATCTTCGGCGCCATGCGCGCCCTGCAAGTCACTGGTTTCATGCTCGGATCGGCCGCCTCGTTGGGGCAATGGGCCTTCATGGGCAACACCACGCCCGCATGGGATGAAGTGGTGGCGCGCTATGCTGAGCTTGATCGCCTGCATCGCGGCGCCCAGCTCTTCGGGATCGGCGCCGATGATGACGGCTCGCCCATCCACCTGTTCGTGATCAGCGATGGCAGCGGCTTCACGCCGGACAGCATCCGCGCGGCGGGGAAGAGCATCGTGTGGATCACCAACGGCATCCATCCCGGCGAGCCCGACGGCATCGATGCCAGCCTGCTGCTCGCGCAGGCGCTCCTCGAGAGCGACCAGTACATGGGCCTGCTGGCCAAGACCGCCGTCTGCATCGTGCCGGTGTACAACGTGAGCGGCGCCAGGCAGCGCAGCGCCACCAGCCGCGCCAACCAGAATGGCCCGGACGAGTACGGCTTCCGCGGCAATGCGCGCAACCTCGACCTGAACCGCGACTTCATGAAGATGGACGCGCGCAATAGCTGGGCGATGGTGGAAGCGCTGCAGCGCTGGGATCCCGAC
>CAZJTB010000431.1:0-2862 GCA_964548485.1 uncultured Chryseobacterium sp.
AGCCCTTCATCCTTAGCCTTGGCATAGCTGAGGATGGTATCGATGCTCTCCTGCTTTGCGTTCTCGATGAAGCCGCAGGTGTTGATCACCACCACGTTGTGGTCGCCGCGCTCGGCCTCGTGCTCCACCGCGATGCCGTTGGCCTTAAGCTGGGCCATCATCACCTCGCTGTCGAAGGTGTTCTTCGAGCAGCCCAGGGTAACGACGTTGACCTTGGTGGGCTTGAGGGTGCGGGCTTTCATCGGGTTGGCGAAGCTAGGGTGGCGCCATAACGAAGCGCCCCGCTATGAGGCGGGGCGCAGTCGAAGGTGCTGGTGCTCACTTGAACGCGCCTGCGAACCACTGCTGGAACTTGGCCCCGAAGATCGGAGCGGGCTTCATCTCCCCGCTGGCAGCGGCAACAAGGCCCATGATCCACATGATGAGGTTGCAGATGCCGAGCACGGCGATGGCGATCCACCCAAGGATGGGGATGAAGATCAAGATGTATGAAGCCAGTCCAAGCACGATGATGCCGAGCATCTGACGGAGGTGGAAGCTGCCCAATTCGGTCTTCTTCGAGCTGTGCAGCACAATGGCGATGATGAAGCCGAGCAGGGTGATGTAAGCGAGGATCGCCACGGTCTTGTCTTCGCCGGTCTGCGCGGGCGCGGATTGCTGTTCCATGGGGAGGTAAATGGTTTGGTTGGGTCCGAAGGTAACCGCCTTCCCCAAAGCCGCAAGCCTCAGCCCCTGAAGAGCGCCTCCACGAAGGCCTTCTTCTCGAACACCTGCAGGTGATCGATGCCCTCGCCCACGCCAAGGTACTTGATGGGGATGCTGAACTGATCGCTGATGCCGATGGCCACGCCGCCCTTGGCGGTGCCGTCGATCTTCGTGAGGGCGAGCGCGGTCACATCCGTAGCCTTCGTGAACTGCTTCGCCTGCTCGATCGCATTCTGCCCAGTGCTGGCATCGAGCACCAGCAGCACCTCATGGGGCGCGTCGGGCACCACCTTGCGCATCACGTTGCGCACCTTGGTGAGCTCGTTCATCAGGCCCACCTTGTTGTGCAGGCGCCCAGCGGTATCGATGATCACCACATCGGCGCCCTTCGCTTTGGCGCTCTCCACGGCATCATAGGCCACTGCGGCCGGGTCGGCGTTCATGCCCTGCGAGACGATGGGCACGCCCACGCGCTGGCTCCAGATGGTGAGCTGGTCCACAGCCGCGGCGCGGAAGGTGTCAGCCGCGCCCAGCAGCACGCTCCTGCCCTCCTTCTTGAAGGCATGGGCCAGCTTGCCGATGGTGGTGGTCTTGCCTACGCCGTTCACGCCCACCACCATGATCACATAGGGCTTGATGGAAGGGTCCACCGGAGCAGGGTCCTTCATCAGCCCTGCCACCTCAGCGCGCAGGATGGCGTTGAGTTCGGCGGTGCCCACGTACTTATCGCGCTTCACGCGCTGCTGGATGCGCTCGATGATGCGCAGAGTGGTGTCCACGCCCACATCACTGCCCACCAGCACCTCCTCCAGGTGGTCGAGCACTTCATCATCAACCGTGCTCTTACCGGCGATGGCGCGGGTGAGCCGGCCGATGAGGCCTTCACGCGAGCGCTCCAGTCCGCTGTCGAGCGCCTGTTTCTCGGCAGCCTGCTCAGCCACCTCTTTCTTCCGTCCGAACAAGCCGAATAGCGCCATGGTCTGGTCGTGAACTCAGAAGGGCCTCGCTCATGGAGGCCCTTCTGGCAATGGGTCTGGTGCGGATTACTTCGCGTTGGCGAGCTTCTCGGCCTCGTCGCTGGGCAGCACCTGCTCTACGAAGCTGTAGCCTCCGGTCTCCTTCTTCACCATGCGGATGACCTTGGTGAAGGTCTTGCCGCCTTCCTTCTTCAGGGTTGCAACTGTCTTCTTTGCCATGGCTGGTTATGCGTTGGGGGCGATCTACTTGATCTCCTTGTGAACGGTCATCTTCCGCAGGATCGGGTTGTACTTCTTGAGCTCGATGCGCTCAGAGGTGTTCTTGCGGTTCTTGGTGGTGATGTAGCGGCTGGTGCCGGGCTGGCCCGATGCCTTGTGCTCGGTGCATTCCAGGATCACCTGTACGCGGTTGCCTTTCGCTTTCTTGGCCATGGCTCCTTCTGATTGGTCTCACCGGGGCTGGCCCGGCATATGGGTGAGTGGCTTGGGGGGCGTTATGCGGCGAGGTAGCCTTTCGCCTTGGCGCGCTTGAGGGCCTCGGCGATGCCCAGTTTGTTGATGGTGCGCATGCCGGCGGCGCTCACGCGCAGGCTCACCCACTTCTTCTCTTCGGGCAGGTAGTACTTGCGGTCCTGCAGGTTGGGCGCGAAGGTGCGCTTGGTCTTCACGTTCGAGTGCGACACCTTGTGGCCCACAGTGACCTTCTTCCCGGTGATCTGGCAGACTTTGGACATGGCTTTCCGGCTTTCGGGGGCGCAAATGTAATGACTTGCTTGGATTTTAAGCACATTGGGCTAAAGCCTCTACATTTGTGGCCAGTTCCCAGCTGGTCGAACAATCAAACCTGTTCGGTCGTACTACGGTCGCTTTCATCGAGCCATGCGCAACGCTGAGAATTGGCGGCCAACCCGGCTCGTTAAGGATGCGAGGACAGGCGAGTTCAGGCTGAACCGCAAGCTCACTTATGGAGGTTCGCTTTACATCGCTGAGCTTCAGCGGGCCGCGTATGTCCCATTGATTCAGGAGCATGTCCATGGCGCGGTGCTCGACGTTGGCTGCGGACCGGTGCCCTACTATGAGGTGTATCGCGACCGAACCACCGAGATCGTATGCGTTGACTACCCGGGCAGCGTGCACGGGAAGACGCATCTGGATCACGAGATTGACCTGAACGAGCAGC
>CAZJTB010000432.1:0-2856 GCA_964548485.1 uncultured Chryseobacterium sp.
CTGGAGGAAGTGGCGCTGCTGGTGCGCGATGGGGAAGCGGAAGGCATCGCCGGCCTTGAAGCGGACGATGGGCCCCAGGCTGCTCGCCACCTTCATGCGGTTGAGGTCGGTGCCGCGCGCCATGGCCAGCAGACGGAGGAATTCCTCGCACAGCGCAATGAAGCGTTCGATGCTCGCTGAAGAAGCGCCCTGCTGACGGGGCGGGTCGAACATGCGCAGGGTCTTCATGCGCCAGCCGATGCGGCCATCGGCCTTGGGCAGCATGGCCTTGGTGCTGAAATCGCCGATGAGGCCCGGCTGGAAATGAGGGTTGGCCGGATGGCGGGCGGCCTGCGCTGCCAGCACCGGGCCAGGCCCCGGGCATAGATGCCGCTGCTCAGGTTCATGTGCTCGAACACCTCCAGCGTGTTCCATTTGCCGGGCGCCGGGCGCTTCAGGAGCTGTTCGGCTGGCAGGCGCTGGACCTCCCGCGACCGCGCGATCTGCGTATGGAGGACGGCCTCCAGTTCATCGATCATGTTGGCTGTTTCCATGGCGCGAAGCAAGCCCGGGGCCTGCGCGCAGGCGCTTGACCTGCATCAAGAAAGGCGCCGACGCAGCCGGCTGTAGGTCTCGGGCGTCATGCGCAGGTAGCTGGCAATGTCCTTCTGCGGCACCAGTTGCAGCAGATGGGGACTGCGTGCCACCAGCCGGTGGTAGCGCTCCTCGGCGCTCAGGCTCATCTGCTCGATCTCGCGCGTGGCGCGACCGATGAGCAATTCCTCCACGATGAGCCTGCCGAAGCGCTCCATCACGGGCAGGTCTTGGTAGAGCCGCTGCAGGTCCTCATGGCTGATGCCCAGCAGCACGCTGTCGGTCATGGCCACCACATCGAAGCGGGCCGGCTTTCGGCTGATGAAGGAGGCGTACTCGCCGCTCCAGCTCCCGTCGTAAGCGAATCCCACGCACACGTCGAGGCCGTCGTGCGGGAAGGATAGGCGCTGCACGCCGCGGCTCACGATGTAGAAGCGCTGCTCCACCTGCCCGGCGTCACAGATGCTGGCGCCCTTGCTGAAGGCGTATTCGCGCCAGCAAGGGGCCATGCGCGCCCAGTCGTCATTAGACAGGCCCACGTAACGCTCGATGGTGCGCCGCACGAGCTCCATGCGGCGAAGTAACGGGAAGCCCGGACAAGGGTAGTTTTACCCCCTCAACATTCCAACCCATGAAGCAGACCATCGCACTCCTGACCGCCGGAGCCTTGGTGCTCCTTGCGCCCTCCTGTGTGAGCAAGAAGAAATACGCTGCGCTCCAGGCCAGCAAGGAAACCGTCATGAACCGCTTGGAGGAGTGCAGCCGGGGCCTCGATGCCTGCCGGGGCGACAAGGCGGTGCTGGAGGCCCGTGTCGCCGAGCTGCAGAACAAGAACGAGCACCTCAAGGACCAGGTGGCCCAGCTCAACAATACCAATGCGGCGCTGCTAAGCAACGTGAGCCAGATGGCCACCCTCTCGCAGAAGGAGGCCGCCAACCTGGAGCGCTCGCTCGAGCAGATTCGCGAGCAGGACCTCCGCATCCGCACGCTTCAGGACGCCCTCACGAAGAAAGACAGCGTGACACTCGCCCTCGTGGTGAGCCTGAAGAGCTCATTGGGCAACCTCAACGACACCGATGTGGTGGTGAACGTGGAGAAGAGCGTGGTCTTCATCGAGCTCAGCGACAAGATGCTCTTTCGCAGCGGCAGCACCGAGCTATCTCCGCGCGCCAAGGAGGTGCTCAGCAAGGTGGCCACGGTGCTCAACGACAAGCCCGATCAGGAGGTGCTGGTGGAGGGCCATACGGATAACGTGCCCATTCGCCGCGACTGCTTCCGCGACAACTGGGACCTGAGCGCATCGCGCGCCATCACCATCGCACGCGTGCTCCAGACCGAGTACAAGGTGGATCCCGCGCGCATCACCGCCGCCGGCCGCAGCGAGTACGTGCCCAAGGTGGCCAATGACACCGCCGAGGGGCGCAGCACCAACCGCCGCATCCGCATCGTGATCCTGCCCAAGCTCGACCAGTTCTACGGCATGATCGAGGATGGCCTGAAACGGGCCGCGACCAAGTAGCGTCAGCGCATCATTGCTTCACGAAGCGGGCGGCCTTGGAGCTGCCCGCTTCCATGATGCGCAGCGTGTAGGCGCCAGCGCTAAGCGACTGCACCCCGATGCGTCCTTCGATCACGCGGCCGCTGAGCACGTTGCGGCCGCTGGCATCGGTCACCAGGTAAGTGCTGCCCGGAGCCACGCCGGTGAGCAGGAGCTGGTCCTGTGCCGGATTGGGTGCGATGGCCAGGAGCTCGGCATCGTTATCAGCAACACCGGTGGTGAAGGCCTGCTCCACGATATGCGTGGAGTTGATAGCGGGGTTCTTGATGGTCTCCGTGGTGCAGTTGGGCCAGCGTATGCTCACCTCCAGCACCTCGGTGTCGCTGCCCAGCCCGAAGTGAGCGCCGATGTAGCTCATGTAGCGGAAGCCGTCGCCGCTGCGCACGTCACGGATCTGTGTGCCCAGCGCGCTGGTGATCGTCACGCGCGCGCCGATGCCATCGCGATTGCTCACGGTGCCTTTCGGGATGATGCGGATCCAGTTGTTGCTGTTTCCGTTGTTGCGGCGGTAGCCGTTGCCGGTGGCGATGTCCAGGAATCCGTCGTTGTTGAGGTCGCCCACCGCATGGTTTCCAGGTGCGGCAGTTGAACTGCTGAAGGTGCCATCGCCGTTGTTGTAGTGCAGCGCGCCGCCGCCGAGGATGTCGATCCAGCCATCGTTGTTGAAGTCGTGCGCGGTCCATTCGATGCTCTGGCCGCTGAAGGTGTCCATGCCATTGCCCGGG
>CAZJTB010000433.1:0-2855 GCA_964548485.1 uncultured Chryseobacterium sp.
TCGTTGTCGTCCAGTTCACGGAAGGGTATTGAATAGCCGCCATCCAGAATAACCTGCTTCTCCTCAGCGAAGCGCATCACCTCCCGGTCGCCCAGCTCCGTCAGGTGCCGCAGCAGATGAGCAGACCGGGCCATCGCGCGCATGGACCCGGGCCGGATACTCTCAATCAACGGAAGCAGCTCATGCCGGATGCGGTTGCGCTGGTATTGCTCGCTGGTGTTGCTCGAGTCCTCGCGCCAGGGGATGGCGTGCTCGCGGGCATAGGCCTCGATGTCGGCGCGATGCACCAGCAGCAGCGGACGGATGAAATCGGCGCGGCGGGGGCCCATGGCGGCCCAGCCCCGGCGGCCCGTTCCGCGCATCAGGTTGATGAAGAGCGTCTCCACCACATCGTCGGCGTGATGGCCCAGGGCGCAGCGCGAGGTGCCATACTCGCCCATGAGCTCGGAGAACTGCTCATAACGGAGGAGGCGCGCGGCCATCTGGGTGGATACCGGCTCCTCGGCCTTCAGCGCCTCCACATCAACCCGTGCCGAGCGGAATGCGATGCCCTCGCGCTCGCAATGCGCGCGCACGAAGTCCTCATCGGCATCGCTCTCCGCGCCGCGCAGGCCGTGGTTCACATGCAGCACGGTGCAAGGATGGCCCAGCCTGCGCAGCACGTGCAGCAGCACCATGCTGTCGATGCCGCCGCTCACGGCAACGAATAAGGGCTCGCGCGGCGCCAGCAAGCGCTCGCGGCGCATGAATCGCTCCACGGCATCGATCAGGTCAAAGGCCATGGGCGATGCTGTTGAACTTCATCAGGCACTCCGCCCACTCCGCTTCCGGATCGCATTGCGCGGTGAGCGCGCTGCCGGTGGGAACCGAGAGCCTTCCGAACGCCGACTCGAAGAGCAAGGTGCGGATGACCACGTTGAGGTCAGCGGTGCCATCAGGCGCGAAGAAGCCCAGGCTGCCGCTGTAAAGGCCCCGCGCGCGATCCTCCGCTTCATCGATGAGCTTCATCGCGCTGATCTTGGGCGCGCCGGTCATGCTAGCCGGCGGGAAAGCGGCCTTCACCGCATCGAAGGGCGTGAAGCCCCCGGCGCGCTCCGCCTCGATCACGCTCACGAGCTGATGCACGCGCGGATGCGAGCGCACGCCGAAAAGCTCCGGCACCCGCACCGTTCCGGGAATGGCCACGCGCGAGAAATCGTTCCGCATCACATCCACGGCCATCACGTTCTCGCTGCGCTCCTTGGGGTCGGTGGCAAGCTGCTCGCGCAAGCGCGCGTCCTCGCCATCATCGGTGCTGCGCGGCCGCGTGCCCTTCATCGGCTCGCCGCGCATGCGTCGGCCATCGAATCGGATGAAGCGCTCCGGCGAGCAGCACAGCGCGAAGCGATGCCCGAGCCGGTAGAAGCCCGCGAACGGCGCCTCGGTGGCAGCGAGCAATTCATGGAAGGCGCGGAAGGGGTCGAAGAAGGGGTTATCGGACTCGTGCGCGATGCAGTAATTCACCTCGTAAATGTCGCCCCGCTGGATGTGGCGCAACAGCGCACCGGCCTGGCTCAGGTATTCCTCACGCGAGGTGGCAGGGCGCCATGCCATCGGTTTCGTCCGCGCGCTGTCCGCAACCATGGCATGCATGGCCTCAGCCAGCGCAAGTCCTTCATCCCGATCCTCCGAATGGGCATGGAGCCAGGCGCCATTCGCTCCCCATTCGAACACCCAGCGCGGCACGAACCAATGCGACAGCGGCCAGCCGAAGCCATCGGCATGCCTGCTGGATAAGGCTTCCAGCCGGTCCTTGAAGCCATAGGCCACATGGCCGAACCACCAATCATCCGCATGGCCCGCCAAGCCGAACCTCGGCTCATCGGCCGCCTCCCGTACGCCTATGGCGAGCAACGCCCGCTGCTCGTCGGCAACCCGTCGGTAAAGGAACACGTCATGCCCGTGAAGGGCTGCCGCATGGAAACGCGCATCAACTGGAAGAAGGATACGCTCGCGCATGCTGCAATCGGCGCCGTGCTTGGTGCGTGTGGAGCGGCCAAGGTATCCCAGGCACTCGGACCCCCTCATGAACAGGGTGAGCCAAGGGACGAGGCAAGCTGCTACATTAGCCTATCCGCTGAATGAACCGGGACATCCGCATAGCAGCCGAGTTGGCGGCGATCGTGGTCGTATTGGCTCCCGTGCGGCTGGAGGCGCAGGCGCGCGTGGTCCTGAACAACAATGCGTGGCTCCGCATCGACAATGGCGCCTGGGTGGTGATCGAGGAGCCGACGAACGTGGGCCTGCAGACACTGGGCACCGGCGGCAACGTGCGCAGCGAGGGCGAGTTCAACCGCATCCGTTGGCAGATCCGCAATACCACGGGCATCTACACCATACCCTTCACCACGGCGAATGGCGTGAAGATGCCCTTCACCTACGAGGCCGTCGGCGGGGGATCCAATGAGGCGCAGGCCAGCATCTGCTTCAGCACCTACAACTACGGCACCATCGCCCCCACCAACTGGGACAACAACATCTACCGGCCGAGCGATGTAACCCACATGCACAATTACTGGACAGGCGCTCCGGTGAACAACTCGGACAATGTGGTTGACCGCTTCTGGATCATCGACCCCTACGCAGCGCCAGCATTCACCTACGGCACACGGCCTTCCATCCGGCTCGGCTTCACGCACGACCCCGGCGCCGCCACGGGCGATGTGCGAACCGGCAATGCCATCACGGGAGTGAGCCCCGTTGGCGCCCAGCGCTTCAACGCGCCGGCCGGCATGTGGGGCGATTTCTGGCCAGCCGGCACCTGGTCCGCAGGCGCGGTGAACTCCGTGACGAACGTGAATGTGCCCCCCGCCGAT
>CAZJTB010000434.1:0-2854 GCA_964548485.1 uncultured Chryseobacterium sp.
AGGTAGGTGAACGCGTCGGCGCGCACCATGCGCCATCGGCTCTCGCCGAGCTCGCCCGCCGTGCGCTTCATGAAGGCGAATAGGCGCTGATCGCTCTCCACGCTGATCACCTCATCGGCGCCGCGCGAGAGGAATTCGAGCGAGATGCTGCCGGTGCCGGCGAAGAGGTCCAGCACCCGGATGCCCTCGAGCGGCACGCTGTGGTGCAGCGCGTTGAAGAGGCCCTCCTTGGCGAAGTCCGTGGTGGGGCGCGCCTCGATGCCCGGTGGCGGATGCAGGCGCCGGTTGCGGTATCGGCCGCCTATGATGCGCATGCGAACTGCTCGGTGAGCGCGAGCCATCGCCAACGATCCGCATCGTCCGGACCCGATACCCAGGGCCCTGTGGCGGTGGCCGCCTCGCGGAAGTAGCGCGCCAGCAGGTTCGCTTCGTGCTGCGCCAGCCGGGTGCCGCCGCATTCGGCGCGCATGGCCGACGGGGCCAGGCCGCAGCCTTCGGCGGCCAGCAGGGCGAAGTACAGCAGGTCCTGCGAGCTGCGCGCAGGGTAGGTGGTGCACAGCAGCAGCCGTCCCTTGTCGGCCACGGCGGCATCGAGCCGGTCGTGGCTCCGGTGCAGCAGCAGCACGGGGCCTTCGGCCGAACGGGCGATGGCACCGCGCAGCATCAGGCTGCTCATGGGCACGGGCCGCGCGCCCGGGAAGCGGTCCAGCACAGGCCGCTCCGATTCATCATCGTGCACATAGATGCAGCGCGCGCCGATATCGGTCACCGCCTCGTCGCGCAGCGCGCCCGTGGGCAGCTTGCCATGCACCAGGCTCAGGTGGCGCGCCTCCGTGCCGCGCTCCAGCGCGCCCTCGGGCACCAGGGCGCTCCATTCGGGCAGGTTCACGAACGAGATGGAGGCGGCATGCTGCGGCAGGTCGGCGGCATCGAGCGCGGCCACGCCCTTGCTCCAGCGGATGGCCGCAGGCGCGCCATCGTGCAGCGAATGCGCGCACCAGGCGGTGAGGTCGTCGGCCACGAGCATCGAGAGATGCCATGCGCGCGGCAGCTCAGGCTGGTAGTGCCCGGCGGTCCACGAGCCTTGATCCGTGCTCATCGGCATGCTGCGCGCGCAGCGGTCAATCGCCTTTCCAGTTCCCGGCCAGCGTCGATTTCTCCATGCTGCCGAAGAGGAGCGTATCGCCGGCCACCATCGGTGTGGGGTCCTTCACGAGCACCACGGGCGCGTTGCGGCCCGAGGCGTTGATCATGCCGGCCGTCATCAGGAAGGGCTTCCCGGATATCGGGCTGTTCACGAATCCATTCACGTCGAAGGGGTACACCCGGTTCTCGGTGGCCTTACGCTTGAGGAAGGTGGAGTCGAGCACCGATACGCGGATGGTGTCGCGCACGATGATGCCCAAGGCGAGGGCGTCCTTCTCGGTGAGGGTGTCGGGCACCTGGCCGATGGCGCGGATCATGGGGTAGGTGCCGCTGCGCACGAATTCCTGCAGCACGCCCAGGTTGCCGGTATAGGCGCCGTTCACGAGCTTGTACTTCTCCTGTGCCGTGCGGATGTCCTTCAGGGCCTGCACCACTTTGGCATCATTCGCCTCCTTGGCCAGGCGGAACTCCAGCACCTCGGCCACCGAACGGTAGTTGCGGAAGGCCAGGAAGACCGAGGCCAGCAAGCATAGCGCCCCGATGGCCACGCTCGCCTTGCTCGAGATCATGCCCGATTGCAGCAGCAGGGCAATGATGCCGGTGGCCAGGGTGAGGAAGGCACCGATCTTCACCCAGAGGTTCTGGCCGGTGATCAGGGCCATGAGGAGCACGACGCCCCCGAGGATGATCAACAAGGCTGGGAAGATGTAGCCGCCAATGCTCTTCATGGTGCTGTTGGGTTCCTTTCGAGGCGGCCAAAAGTAGGATAATTTCAACCCCTGCTTCGGGCGCGCTGGCTGCCTCGCGGCGGCCGTTGCCCGGACCATGCGCACCCTCTCCGATCCGGCCATCAGCAACGCGGCGGCGCTCATCCGCGAGGCCTTCGCGCACGAGGCCACTCCTGGTCAGCTGCGCGCGATGGAGGGGCTGGCGCGCCTGCTCGTCACCGAGGAGCCGAGGGCCACGCTGGTGCTGCGCGGCTACGCCGGCACCGGTAAGACCACCCTGGTGGGTGCCTTGGTGCGCATGCTCCGAAGTGCCCGCCGCCCCCTGGTGCTGCTGGCCCCCACCGGGCGAGCGGCCAAGGTGCTCGCCGCGCATGCGGGCGCGGAGGCCAGCACCATCCACCGCCGCATCTACCGCCTGGGCGATGGCGAGGATGGCCCGGGGGTGAGCCTCGCCGGCCATCAGGAGACGGGCGCCCTCTTCATCGTCGATGAGGCCAGTATGATCGGCCCCGGCAGCGAAGGTGCCTTCGGTTCACGCGAACTGCTGCGCGACCTGGTGGATCATGTGTTCTCGGCACCGGGTTGCCGGCTCCTGCTCATCGGCGATCCCGCGCAGCTGCCGCCGGTGGGCAGCGATCACAGCCCGGCGCTCAACGCGCGCGACCTTCGGGCCTTGGGCCTCGCGGCCGGCGCCATCGACCTCACCGATGTGGTGCGCCAGGCGGAGGCTTCCGGCATCCTGCGCAATGCCACCGCCCTGCGCGCGCTGCTGGGCGCCACGGCCACCGTCGGGCACGACACGGATCGCCAGAGCGCCGCGGAGCCGGTGGGCATGCCGCGCTTCATGGCCTCGCGCGATGTGGAACGCATCGATGGCATCGACCTGCAGGATGCGCTGGAATCGGCTTATGCCCGCGATGGCGACGACGAGGTGTGCATCATCTGCCGCAGCAACAAGCGCGCGTACCTCTACAACCAGC
>CAZJTB010000435.1:0-2852 GCA_964548485.1 uncultured Chryseobacterium sp.
GCGGCGCTGTCGCCGGTGAGGGTGTTGCCCCAGTTGCCCTGGCAGTCGATCAGCAGGTCCTTCTGCCCCAGCTGCACCAGCGCGTCGCCGATGCTGGCATCGCCGTGCGGGTGGTACTGCATGGCATGGCCGATGATGTTGGCCACCTTGTTGTAGCGGCCATCGTCCAGGTCGTCCATGGCGTGCAGGATGCGGCGCTGCACGGGCTTGAGGCCGTCGTAGAGCGCGGGCACGGCGCGCTCCAGGATCACGTAGCTGGCATAGTCCAGGAACCAGTCCTTGTACATGCCGCTCACGCTGAAGCCGACGGCATGGCCATCGCCGGGCACGTGGCCGGGATCCTGTCCGGCGCCGCCGGTTCCGTTGGTTTCGGGGAAATCGCTCATGGGGTCAGGGTCACGCAGATCTCCTCAGTGCGCGCGGCGCTGAGGTTGTTGTAGAGGCTGAGGCCGAGGCAAAGGGGCACGTTCACCTGGTAGTCGCCTTTGAGGAAGGTGAAGCGGTTGCTGTTGGCGGGGTTGGGCTCGATCACGGAGGCCAGGCCGTTGCTGCGGTCGATGACCCGCACGGAGTAGGCGGCCGGCGCGGTGAACAGCTCCTCGCGCACGTGGAAGGCCACCACCTGGAATGGCGTGGGTATGGTGCCCAGCATCACGGTGACGAGGTAGGTGGAATCGGCCACGAACACCGGGGGGCCGTTGTAGTCGGGGTCGAAGGGATTGTTGCGCAGCACGGAGGTATCCAGCTCATCCTTGCCGCAGGCGGCGGCCAGCACGGCCAGGAGCAGGAGCATGGGCAGCGGGGTCCTCATCGCAGGGGCAGGGATAAGGTGGCCAGCCAGAGGCCGGGGCCCTGCTCGGCGGGCATCCAGCTGAGGCCGTCGAATCGCAGCTTCTCCTTGTCGTCGAACACCGGCGCGCCCTTGCGCGCGAAGCGGCGGCGCAGGTAGGAGGCGCCGGCGGCGGTAGCCGCGAGCACGCCGGAGCTCACCACGGCCAGGGTGCGCGCCTGGCGCAGCTCCTGGTTGGCCGCGGGTATGCGGCTCTCCTTCAGCGCGCGCAGCCCGCCGGGGTACGACGAATCGTAGTACTCCTGCTCCAGCGCATCGAGGTCCTTGCGGGCGTCGATGAGGCGTTTGATGCTCACGGCGGTCCACGCGGCGGCGCCCACCATCGCCACGGGCGGTCCGTAGCGCACCCACCGCTGGTTGCGCCGGTGCCGGTCGGCCGCGTGCCGGTAATCGATGTACTCGGCCGAGTAGCGCAGCTGCACGCGCAGCTCGCGGGTGGCGTTGGCCAGCACCAGGTAGGTGGTGTCGAGCATGCGGCGCTCGGGCGCCCAGAAGGTGAAACGGTGCGCGCCTTCCATCAAAGTGACTTCGCGCTCGCTCATGCGGTTGCGGCCATCGAGCACGTAGGCGCAGCCGGGTGTCTCGCACACGATGCGCACGGTGCCGGTGCTCTGGCCGAATGCACATGTGCCCATGTGGACATGTGCCCATGTGAGCATGATGATGGCCGCGAGGCGGATGACCCATGGCGCGCTGTGGGCCTTCCATGCCTGCCGGAGCCCACGGCCGCATGGCTCCATGGCTGCGCTGGCCTTGTGTGCAAGCGCCTTCATGCCTCCTCCTCCACTTCCTCCAGTTTGCGCGCGATCACCTTCACGGGGTCGATGGCCTGCTCGTTCACCAGGTCCTTCTCCACCTTCAGGTTCTGGATGATGAAGTCCTGGCGCGCGGGCGTGTTCTTGCCCATGTAGAAATCGAGCAGCTCATGCACGCTGGCATCCTTGGTGATCTGCACCGGCTCCAGGCGCATGTCCTCGCCGATGAAGTGCTTGAACTCGTCGGGGCTGATCTCGCCCAGGCCCTTGAAGCGGGTGATCTCGGCGCCCTTGCCCAGCTTGAGGATGGCGCGCTGCCGCTCCTCATCGCTGTAGCAGTAGATGGTCTCCTTCTTGTTGCGCACGCGGAAGAGCGGCGTCTGCAGGATGTAGAGGTGGTCGTTCTTCACCACCTCGGGGAAGAACTGCAGGAAGAAGGTCATCAGCAGCAGGCGGATGTGCATGCCGTCCACATCGGCATCGGTGGCGATGACGATGCGGTTGTAGCGCAGGCCGTCCATGCCGTCCTCGATGTCGAGCGCCGCTTGGATCAGGTTGAACTCCTCGTTCTCGTACACCACCTTCTTGGTGAGGCCGTAGCAGTTCAGCGGCTTGCCCTTCAGGGAGAACACGGCCTGCGTCTCCACATCGCGGCTCTTGGTGATGCTGCCGCTGGCGCTGTCGCCCTCGGTGATGAAGAGGGTGGTGAGGAGCTTGCGGGGGTCGTCCTTCTTGCTGTCGGTGAGGTGCACGCGGCAATCGCGCAGCTTGCGGTTGTGCAGGCTGGCCTTCTTGGCGCGCTCGCGGGCCAGCTTGCGGATGCCGCTGAGCTCCTTGCGCTCCCGCTCGTTCTGCTGGATGCGGTCGAGCAGGAGCTGCGCGGTCTCCGGGTGCTTGTGCAGGTAGTTGTCGAGCTCCTTGCCGATGAAGTCGCCCACGAAGCTGCGCATGCTCTGGCCGCCGGGCTCAATCTCCAGGCTGCCGAGCTTGGTCTTGGTCTGGCTCTCGAACACGGGCTCGATCACCTTGACGGCAATGGCCGCCACGATGCCGGTGCGCACATCGCCGGCTTCCCAGTCCTTTTTGAAGAAGTCCTTCACGGTCTTGGCCACCGCCTCGCGGAAGGCGCCCTGGTGGGTGCCTCCCTGCGTGGTGTGCTGGCCGTTCACGAAGCTGTAGTAGTCCTCGCCGTAGTGGTTGGCGTGGGTGATGGCCACCTCGATGTCGTCGCCGCGCAGGTGGATGAT
>CAZJTB010000436.1:0-2850 GCA_964548485.1 uncultured Chryseobacterium sp.
GCGCTGGGCCGCAAGGGCATCTACGACTTCGTGATCACCGAGGTGGGCGGCACGGTGGGCGACATCGAGAGCCTGCCGTACGTGGAGGCCATCCGCCAGCTGCGCTGGCAGAAGGGCAAGGACTGCCTCACCATCCACCTCACCCTACTGCCCTACCTGGGCACCACCGGCGAGCTGAAGACCAAGCCCACGCAGCACAGCGTGAAGGAGCTGCTGAGCCTGGGCGTGCAGCCCGATGTGCTCGTGTGCCGCACCGAGCACCCCATGCAGAAGGGCATGAAGGAGAAGATCGCCCTGTTCTGCAACGTGGATGCCGAGGCCGTGATCGAGAGCCGCGACGCCGAGACCATCTACGACGTGCCGCTGCTGATGCAGCAGGAGCGCCTCGATGAGGTGGTGCTGCGCAAGCTGGGCGTGACCACCTTCCCCGATGCCGACCTGGCCGCTTGGAACGACTTCCTGCGCCGCTACAAGGAGCCCAAGGGCGAGGTGCACGTGGGCCTGGTGGGCAAGTACGTGGAGCTGAAGGACGCCTACAAGAGCATCAAGGAGGCGCTTGAGCATGCCGGCGCGGCCAACGAGCTGAAGGTGCACATCAAGTGGGTGCACAGCGAGAAGCTCACGGCCAAGAACGTGGCCAAGCAGCTCAGCGGGCTCAGCGGCATCCTGGTGGCGCCGGGCTTCGGCCATCGTGGCATCGAGGGCAAGATCGAGGCGATCAAGCACGCGCGCGAGAACAAGGTGCCCTTCCTGGGCATCTGCCTGGGCATGCAATGCGCGGTGATCGAGTTCGGCCGGCACATGCTGGGCTACACCGACGCCAACAGCACCGAAATGAACGCCGACACCACGCATCCGGTGATCGCGATGATGGAGGAGCAGAAGAGCATCGTGAACAAGGGCGGCACCATGCGCCTGGGCGCGTATGCCTGCAAGCTGGAAGATGGCAGCCTCGCACGCACTGTGTACGGCAAGCGCGACATCAGCGAGCGGCACCGCCACCGCTACGAGTTCAACAACGCCTACCTGAAGGCCTACGAGAAGGCGGGCATGACGGCCACCGGCATCAACCCGCAGGGCAAGCTGGTGGAAATCGTGGAGGTGAAGGACCACCCGTGGTTCATCGGCGTGCAGTTCCATCCGGAGTATCGCAGCACCGTGGCCAAGCCGCACCCGCTATTCGTGGGCTTCGTGCGCGCGGCCATGAAGCACGGCGTAGCGGCGGTGGCGAAGGCCGAGGCCTGAACAGGGCGAAGCGGGCCTCCAGGGGGGTAGGCCTGGCGCGCTGCGGCCCATGCTGAAAGCGCCGTCTATCTTCGCCGCCCTTCCAATGGACCGTAATTCAATCATCGGGGTCGTCCTCATCGTGGCCATCCTCTTCGGCTACACGCTGTGGACCATGCCCAGCGAGGAGGAGCGCGCGCGCCATCAGCGCCAACTGGACAGCCTGGCCGCCATCGACCTGGAGCAACGGGCGAAAGCCGCCGAGGAGCGCCTGAAGGCCGAGGCCGCCGAGACTCCCGCCCAAGCCTTGCCCGAAGCTCCGGCAGACCCTATTGACCAAGCCATCACCGACAGCCTGAAAGCGGCCGTCGTGGCACGCCGCTACGGCCCGTTCGCGCCCGCGGCCGAAGGCCTGCCCACGCTGATCACCATCGGCAACGACCGCTTGGAGGTCACCATCAGCACCCAGGGCGCGCGACCCACCGTGATGCGGCTGAAGGAATACCAGACCTACCGCAAGACCCCGCTGCTCCTCGCCGACCCCGATTCGGGCACCTACGAGTTCAAGTTCATCGCGGGCGATGCCGACCTGAGCACGCGCGACCTGCACTTCGAGGCCGAGCAGGTGACGGCCGATGGCGTGCGGCTGATCGCGCGCACCAGCGACCCGGGCAAATTCCTGCGCATCGCCTACCGGCTCGACAGCGCCTCCTACTTCATGCACGCGGATGCCGAGTTCGTGGGCATGAAGGGCGAGGTGGATGCCCGAAGCCTGCTCTTCCGGTGGGAGATCGCCGGCTACAGCAACGAGAAGCACCAGCCCACCGAGCTGCAGAAATGCGGGGTGTACTACAAGTACTTCAACGACGACCGCAACTACCTGAGCGAGACCTCGGCCGACCAGAAGAAGCTCGAAGGGCGCACCAACTGGGTCGCCTTCAAGCAGGACTTCTTCACCGTGGCCATGATCAGCGAGGAGGGCTTCTCAAGCAACGGGAGCCAGATCGCCATCACGCCGCTGACGGAGGAGACCCACACCAAGCACTACAGCGCCAAGCTGCTCTTCGAGAAAGGCCGCGACAGCGAGCCCGCCGTGAGCATGCGCTATTACCTCGGCCCCAACCATTTCGGCACGCTGCGCCGAACGGGCATAGCCGATTTCGCCAAGATCATCGACCTGGGCTGGGGCATCTTCGGCTGGATGAACCAGTGGCTGGTGATCCCCATCTTCAACTGGCTCGATGGCTGGGGCTGGAACTACGGCATCATCATCCTCGTGCTCACGGTGGCGATCAAGCTGCTGCTGATGCCGCTCACCTACAAGAACCTCGTGGCCAGCGCCAAGATGCGCGTGCTGAAGCCCGAGATGGACGCCATCAACGCCAAGTTCGAGAAGAGCGACGAGCCCCTGAAGAAGCAGCAGGCCACCATGGACCTGTACCGCAAGGCCGGCGTGAATCCCGCCAGCGGCTGCGTGCCCATGCTCATCCAGCTGCCGGTGCTCTATGCCATGTTCCGCTTCTTCCCGGCCAGCATCGAGCTGCGCCAGGAGAAGTTCCTCTGGGCCGACGACCTCAGCAGCTACGACAGCATCCTCGACCTGCCCTTCACCATTCCCATGTACGG
>CAZJTB010000437.1:0-2840 GCA_964548485.1 uncultured Chryseobacterium sp.
GCTGCGCCACCAGCAGGCCGAGCGCTACACCGCGCTGCGCGATGTGATGGCGGAGAAGGTGAAGGGCCTCTTCCGCCGGAGCGCGAGCGAGACCACCGAGGAGTTCAGGGCCCTGGACGATGTGAGCTTCACGGTGGATGCCGGCGACCGCGTGGGCATCATCGGCCGCAATGGCGCGGGCAAGAGCACCCTGCTGAAGGTCCTCAGCCGCATCACCCCGCCCAGTAGCGGGCGCGTCACACTCAATGGACGCGTGGCCAGCCTGCTGGAGGTGGGCACCGGCTTCCATCCGGAGCTCACGGGCCGCGAGAACATCTTCCTCAACGGCGCAATCCTGGGCATGAGCCGCGCGGAGATCGCCGGCAAGTTCGACGAGATCGTGGCCTTCGCCGAGGTGGAGCGCTTCCTGGACACGCCGGTGAAGCGCTACAGCAGCGGCATGTACGTGCGCCTGGCCTTCGCCGTGGCCGCCCACCTGGAGCCGGAGATCCTGGTGGTGGACGAGGTGCTGGCGGTGGGCGATGCGGAATTCCAGCGGAAGTGCATCGGCAAGATGCGCGAGATCAGCACGGGCCAGGGCCGCACCATCCTCTTCGTGAGCCACAACATGGGCGCCATCCGCACCTTCTGCGACCGCTGCATCCTGCTCGATCGCGGCAGGCTGCGCGCCGATGGCCTCACCGACAAGGTGCTGCCGCTCTACTTCGGGCTGGGCAAGGCAGCCTCGCACAAGGGCATCGAGGTAACCGCGACTCCGCTCGACCCCAGCGGCGAGTGGATCACGGGCAGCGCCATCGCCATCGAGATCCGCTGGGAGCCCGGACGCTACAAGCCGGGCTGGCATGCCGACATCGCGTGCTACACCATGGAGGGCCACAAGCTCTTCGCCCTGCAGAGCCACACCATGCAGCGCTTCGATTCGCAAACCGGCACGAGCCGGGGCGTGCGCTTCGAGGTGGTGAATCCGGGCCTGGTGGACCACGATGTGCGGCTCGACATCGGCCTGAAGCCGAACGCGTACGTGCCCTACGACGTGCTGGTGGAGAACGCGCTCCAGCTCACACCCGGCAACAAGGGCATCGAGGAGAACCGGCTCGCCGATGTGCTGCTGGTGCCCAAGGCCACATGCAGCGCCATCCCCGCATGAAGCAGCAGACCCTCGTGGAGCAGGACTATTGGGATGCGGGCTACGCGACCCTGCAACCCACCATGGCATCTGCTGATGACCCCCTGCGCCAGTGGCTCGAGCAGCGCATCACGCGGGCCGTCGGCGATCAGCACGCGCTCGAGATCGGCTGCTATCCGGGCCGCTACCTGGCCGTGCTGGCCGCCCTCGGCTATGTGGTGCATGGCATAGACCTCACGCCCGCCGTGGCGCGCATGAAGCCGGCATTCGACGCGATGGGACTGCGCACCGGCGATTTCGCGCACGCCGATTTCCTCCTGCACGAGCCCGAACGGCGCTACGACCTCGTATGCTCCTTCGGCTTCATCGAGCACTTCCGCGATTGGCGCGGCATGATCGCGCGCCATGCCGAGCTCGTTGCCCCCGGCGGATTGCTCGTGCTGGAGACGCCCAACTTCCGCGGCTGGTTCCAGCAGCTGCTGCACCGCGCGCTGGATGCCACCAACCTGCGCCGCCATCACCTGGATGCGATGCGCCCGAACGCCTGGGCGGCCATGCTCCGTTCGAGCGGATTCGAGGTGATGGAGCACGGATGGATGGGCCGATTCGACTTCTGGGGCGATTCGCCGCCGCCCAATGCCCTGCAGCGCGCGCTGCTCCGCGCGCTGCGCATGATCACGCCCTGGCTGAAGCGACGGCGACCGGGCGGCGCGGCGCTATCGCCCTACTGCGTGCTCATCGCGCGCAAACCAAGCGCTGCCGCATGAGCGCATGCGGCACCTGGAAGGCCTGCGAGCCCAAGCATGCGCCTCGGGCCTTGCCCGCATCGCCGCGCATGCGCCCTGCGCGCGTCGGAACCCGCATTCGGCTCTTTCTTCGCTGACCATGGCGCAGGTGGTGGTGCGATTGATGGGTGGGCTGGGCAATCAGCTCTTCCAGTACGCGGCTGGGGCGGCGCTGGCCCAGCGGCATGGCGCATCCCTGCTGATCGACGATTCCTTCCTGACCCATCGCCCCCGGAACATGGCCTGGACGCCCCGCGACCTGGAGCTGCATCGGCTGCGCGCACCCATCACCATCGCCCCGCGCGCGCTTGTCAAGCAATTGCGACGGCCCATGGACATGCGCGGGCATCGCTTCCTCCGGCAGCTCCTCCCAAGCGCGTTCCCGGTGCATTGCTTCAAGGAGCGCATGAGCGGCTACGATGCGCGCTTCGAGGAGTTGGAACCGCCCATCTACCTGGAAGGGTACTGGCAGGACGAGCGCTACTTCACCGCCATCGCTGACGTGCTGCGCTCGGAATGGTTCATGCCCCGCGACGAGCCCAGCACCCGGAACGCCGAGCTCATCCACCGGATGCGCAGCATGGCTTGCGCGAGCGTTCACGTGCGGCGCGGCGACTATGTGAACGACCCGGAGGTGAGCAAGCGCCATGGCACCTGCGAGCCTGATTACTACGCGCGTGCCGTGAACACCCTGCTGGAGCGCCAGGCGGTGGAGCGCCTCATCGTGTTCAGCGACGAGCCCGAGTGGGTGAAGCAGAACATGGCATTCCCCCTGCCGCACGAGGTGGTGGCCCACAATACCGGCGCCGACAGCCACTGGGACCTGCACCTGATGCGGAACTGCGCGCACCACATCATCGCCAACAGCAGCTTCAGCTGGTGGGGCGCCTGGCTGAACCCATCGTTGAGCAAGACGGTGATCGCTCCCG
>CAZJTB010000438.1:0-2832 GCA_964548485.1 uncultured Chryseobacterium sp.
TCGCCGAGGAAATCGCGCAGGGGGTAGTTCTGCTTGATGCGTTTGAAGAGCAGCTCGATATCCCAACGCTGGCGATAGATGCGTGCCACGGTGGTGGGCGCCCAGCGCGTGTTGTTGGTCACAAAGCGGAAGAGCCGTCCGGACTGCTGATGGCGGAAGTGGACCAAGCGCGCCTGCACAGTGTTCTTGCCCTCACCCAGTCGAACGAGCTGCTGGCCGATCACGCCTTCTTCGCGTTGGGTGTCGCTCACCGGCAAGTGTTTGATGACCCGCACCACGGCACCCTCTTGTAGCCGTGTTACCCAGAAGATGCCCTGCTTGTGCCAAGCACGCCATTGCTTGTAGCTGGTATAGCCCATGTCGAAAGCCAGCACCGAGCCCTTGGCCAGGGGCACTTTGCCCATGATGCGCTTGTCGTTGCTCTTGCCTTCGGTGAGGTCGATGAAGCAAGGCACCTGCTGGTCCACGCGCATCATCACATGGGCTTTGGCGCCGCCCTTCTTGCGGCCATTGAGGGCGTATGCGCCGGTGCCTTGGAGCACATCGCTGAACAAGGTGATGGTAGTGCTGTCCAGCACGTGCAGTCGGCCCAAGGGACCGTCCTTCCGCCGTCGGCTGTCCGGGGAATCGCCGTAGTAGCGTCGGTAAAGGGCATGGAACAGGTCCCCGAACAGCGCCTCAGGCCGACGCTTGTTGGCATCGCCCAGGGTACTTCGGCAGATGCTGTGTTTCAAACCCAGATGCCGCAGCCGCTGCTGGCATGCCTGCAGACCGGTGATCAGCTCGCGCAGCCCGGTACAGCCCATGTAGATCGCCCCTAGCATGGCTACCACATGATCGTACGTGAACAACCGCTTGCAGTAACGATCGGCCCTGTGGTCCTCTGCCAGCCTGTCCACCAGGTTCTTCTGGACCAGTTGCAGTAGTTGGGCAAAGACCGGCTGTCCGGTAAACAGGCTACCTTGGCTCATGTGTTGGGCTCTTGGCGTTAGACACCTTGAACCTACACACCGAAGGGGGCTCAGGCCCCCTTCAACTTTTCCGTAACTTCAAACTTTCCCCGGACACTACTGATCCACTGACCACCGGGGTGTCGAACATCCCGGGCATGCTGTGCCTCGGCGGCCCCTCGCCAAGCGCCTAGCTTTGCACATGCCCTCCGGCGAAAGCACCCCTGCCGAATGAACGCCGACTATCAGCTGCTCATCACCAAGCTCGACGGCTTTATCCGGAAGTTCTACAAGGACCGGTTGATCCGTGGCGGCTTGTATGCGTGCGGCCTGCTGGTGACGGTGTTCCTCTGCGCGGCATTGCTCGAGTACCTGGGCCACTTCGGGTCCAGCGCGCGCACCGTGTTGTTCTGGGCCTCGATGGCTGCCATGCTGGTCATCATCGCCCGCTTCATCGTAGTGCCCTTAATCAGCCTCCTTAGGCTTGGGCCCGTCATTAGCCACGAGGAGGCGGCGCGCATCATCGGCGCGCATTTCGGCGATGTGCGCGACAAGCTCCTGAATGCGCTGCAGCTCCAGGCCTTGGCCCCTCAGGAGCCAGGTCGCCGCGCGCTCATCGAGGCCGCGATCGAGCAGCGTAGCCGCGAGCTGCGGCCCGTGGCCTTCGCTAGCGCCATTGACCTGCGCCGCAACCGTCGGTACCTGCGGTTCGCCGTGCCGCCGCTGGCCATCCTCCTCGCACTCCTATTCGCCGCACCCAGCGTCATCACCGGGCCCGCCAACCGAATCCTCCAGCATCGCAGCGAATTCATGCCGGAGGCGCCGTTCCGCTTCGTGGTGCTGAATGACTCCTTGCGTGTCCCGGAAGAGCAGGACTTCGAGCTGCTCATCGAGCTTCGCGGCGAATCGGTGCCCGCCCAGGTGGCCATCCAGCACCCTGATGGAGCAGCGCCCATGGTGAGCCAGGGCCGGGGCCGATTCTTGCATCGCTTCCGGAACGTCAGGGCCGACCTTGTCTTCCGGCTGGCGGCCGATGGCTTCCAAAGCGAGGCCTATACCCTTTCCGCCCTCCCCAACCCGCGCGTGCTTGAAATGGAAGCCGAGCTGGAGTACCCGTCATATCTCGGTATGGAGCGCGGGCGCGAGCGGAACGCTACCGACCTCACCGTGCCCGAAGGGACACGCATCAACTGGGCCATCACGGCGCGAAGCGCCGACCGACTTTCCGCGGAGTTCAGCGACACCGCCTTGGTCGCTCAGCCTGATGCGCGCGGGGCATTCCGCATCGGGCGCCGCGCCAGGAGGAGCGAAGCCTATTCAATCGCCGTTTCGCAGGGGGGCCACGGCGGCCGCGAGGCGCTGCGGTACCGCATCGATGTGGTGCCCGACCTGCACCCGAGCATCACGGCGTCCCTCCACCAGGACTCCTCGGCCATGCGCTTGCTGCATTTCAATGGAGAGGCCGACGACGACCACGGCATCCGAAGGCTGGTCTTCCGCTATCGCTTCATCGGCGGCGGCGACAGCCTGACCGAGGGTCAGCGGCAGGGCTCCATCGACCTGCCCGTTGACCCACGCGCGCAGCGACAGCGCTTCTACCACACGTGGGACCTGTACAACCTGCCCATATCGGCGGGAGACCGCATCGAGCACTGGTTCGAGGTGTGGGACAATGACGGTGTCAATGGCAGCAAAAGCGCCCGGACCCCGGCGCTGGTCTTCGCCGCCCCTTCGCAGAAGGAGCTCGCGCAGCGACAGGACGCACGCAGCGAATCCGCCAAGGACCAGCTCCGCGAGAGCATCCGTGAAGCCCAGGACCTGCAGCGTGAGCTGGAGAAGCTGCGCCGCGAGCTGCTGGAGAAGAAGGACGCCGACTGGCAGG
>CAZJTB010000439.1:0-2830 GCA_964548485.1 uncultured Chryseobacterium sp.
GAGGCCACGCCGTTCAGCGTGTCGATCTGCTCCACCATGCTCTTCGCGAAGCGGTCGAGGCGCTCCTTGGCGTCGGGCGCCTGCGGGTCGAAGGTGTACTGGAAGTGCTGGATGCCCAGCTTCATCGGCGTGAGCGGGTTCTTCACCTCGTGCGCCACCTGCCGCGCCATCTCGCGCCAGGCGCTCTCGCGCTCGCTGCGCGCCAATCGCTCGGCACTCTCGCGCAGATCCTCCACCTTCTGGTTGTACACGGCCACCAGCTCGCCCACCTCATCCTTTCCGCGGTAGTGGATGGGCTGGTTGCTGCCGCGCAGCGCCACGCCGGCCAGCGCACGCTTCAGCACATCGAGCGGACGCGTGGTCCAGTTGCTGATGAACACGGCGAGCAGCACGCTGAGCGCGAAGAGCAGCACGAAGAGGTTCACCACGGCCACGAGCAGCTGCGCGCGCTCCTCGGTCTGCTGGGCCTGGTCGGCGAAGCTGGGCAGTGCGAGGTAGGCCTGCAGCGCTCCTTTGCTGTCGAGCACGGGCATGTAGGCGGTGCGGAATCCGGCGGTGCCTACGCGCTCCTGGTGCACGAATGCGCTCTGACCGCGCAGCGCCAGCCGCACGAAGGCGCTGTGGTCCATGCGCGGCCCCAGCAGCCCCTGGGTGAGCATCTGCGGCCGCGTGGACGCCAGCCACCGCCCATCGGACGCGTAGAGGGTGAGGTCGGTGAAGTAGGCGTTGCCCAGCTGGCCGAGCACGTAGCCGAGGTAGCCGGTGTACGCATCGCTGTCGATGCGCTCGTCGCCGATGCGGCGGCGCAGCTCCTGGCTCACGGCGCGCGCCTTCTCCAGCGAAGCGGCGGCCTCGCGCTCCTCGAACTGGCGCGTGAGCAGCCGCTGCGAGCCGATGCCGAAGAACACAAGGCCCGTGATGGCGAAGAGCACCAGCGCCGCGCGCACCTTGGTGCCGATGCCGAGATCGGGCAGCCCGCCGGTGAGGGCCGCATGCGCGCTCAGGGCGATGAGCATGAGCAGCCCGAAGAGCGTGAAGAGGTAGCTGAAGGTGGTGATGCGGTCAACCAGCGTGCGGTGCGGCAGGCCGAGCACCATCACCACGCGGTCGCCCACGGCCTTGGCGAGGTAATCCTGCCCCTGCTCGTGGAACCAGAGCTCATCGGTCACGGGCCGCTGCCAGCGCTGGGGCTGCGCAACGGGCCCGCGCCGGTCCATGAGCAGGCCGTTCACGTAGCGCGCCTGGGTGTAGCGCTCGGCACGGCGCATCAGGTCGTCGGTGCCAGCAAGGAGCAGGTCGGGGAAGCCCGCGCCCTGCGAGAGCGACCGCTGCTTCAGCTCCACCACCAGCTGGGCGGGTGGCGCACTGTCGGTGGGCATGACGGCGATGCGCGCATGATAGTAGAGCTCCCCGCCGATGCGCTCATCGACGAACAGGTCGGGCATGTCGCTGATGCCGATGGGGAAGGAGGCCGTATCGGTGGCGAAGCCCAGCGGCGGCTCCAGGTCGGTGGCGCAGCGCAGCTCTCCCTGCGGGTCGTAGCCGAAGAGCCGCAGGTCGTAGCGGTCCCAGTATCCGCTGAAGTACGGCTGCTTCACCAGCTTCTGAAGGTCGCTCGGGTCGCAGTAGCCGCCGCTGGCGAAGAGCCGGTAGAGCGCGCCATCGCGCCGAATGGTGGGGGCTATCTCGCGGAAGAGCTGCTCGAGCACGGGGTCCTCCCTCAGGGCCAGGCGCTCGGCCAGGACGGTGCGCTCGTTCCGTTCGCGCTCGCCCATGTGCTTGGTGATGATGTGGGTGCTGGCGCCCGACAGGACGGCCAGGAGCAGAACGCCCTGGAGGAAGCCGAAGTCCTGCGCGCGTCGTGCCATGAAGAGCGCCAGCGCGGCCAGGGGCCAGAGGAAGAGTACCGTGTCCCGATAGCCCAGCAGGTGATGGATCAGCACGAAGAGCACGGCGGCAGCCAAGGCCGGGAACCATGCCTTGGGGCTCGCAGCCGGTGGGATGAGCCGGGCCATGGCGATCGCGGTCAGGCACCAGCCGCCCATGAGGATGGCCACGGAGATCAACGCGATGACACCGAAGGCACCAAGACCTTGGATGTGGTAGAGGTCAAGGTCGATGGTGCTGCTGGCCACAAGGCCGATGATGAGGCGGGTGATGACCGCGGCTTGGAGCAGCGGGATGGCCGTGACCAGGAGCGTGACCCATCCACCGGGCTTGGGTGCGTATCCGCGCAGGCCCCGCACCACGAATGCGGATGCGAGCGCGATGAGCATCGCGTTGATGAGCAGGTCGCCAAGCGAGGGGAACCACCACCCGGTGGCGTACACCGCGGGATCGAAGAGCGTCCAGCGATCGAACGGAGCCGTGGGCCCGAAGGCCAGGGAGGCCCAGCGCAAGGCGAGCAGGCCCAGGAGGAATGCGGCCAATGCCAGCGGACGGCGTCGGGCGGCCAGCTTCTCGCAAGCGAGCCAGAGCGCGGCGACGAGCAGCAGGGCGGCGCAGGCGATGAGCGCCGCGCGCCATTGGAGCCAAGTGCCCAGCTCCAATGCCCCTTCGCGCCAGGCCACGCGCAGCGCCGGGTTGGTTGCGCCGAGGGACACATCGATGCCTGGTTGCGTGCTGGCCACGGCGATGAGCCCCTGATCGGCGCGCAGGGAAGGGTGGAAGGCCTCACGCAGGAAGCGGTTCTGCACGCGGGGCGCGAGCCAGGTGTCATCGGGTTCGCCAATGAACTTGGCGACTACCTTGCCTTGCGAGTTGATGACGTAGGTCTCCGGGAATTTGAAGGTGCCGTAGCTCGCACTGATGCGCGCCTCCGGATCATGCG
>CAZJTB010000440.1:0-2820 GCA_964548485.1 uncultured Chryseobacterium sp.
GATGGCTTCCAGATCACCGGCGATGGCTTCATCGGGGCATGGCTCCGCGTGTACAACCGCTGGGGCCAGGTGGTCTGGGAAGGCGATGTGAAGCACGGGGCCTTCCGTGGCAAGCACCACGACAACGACGAACCGCTCTCCGAAGGCACCTACTACTACGAGCTCATCCTGAATCGCGCTGGCAAGGAGGATCGGATCATCACTGGCTATTTCAGCCTGCTCCGGTAGCGTAACGGGGATCCACATCGTCGGCGGACCCGCTCATGTGCGGAATCCTCGCCGCGCCCGCTTCTACTTTCGCCCGCGTCCATGCACGCCGAATTCGCGCCCATCGCTGCGGGTGACCGCATCGCCTTCGAGGCGCTCTTCCGCGCGCACTACCGACCGTTGTGCGCTTTCGCCATGGGCTACTTGAAGGACATGGACAAGGCCGAGGACCTCGTGCAGGACCTCTTCTTCCGCCTCTGGCTCGACCGCGACAAGGTGAACGTGACCACCAGCGTGAAGGCCTACCTCTACGCATCGGTGCGCAACCGCTGCCTCAACGCGGTGAAGTCCGGCGCCAAGGTGCTTGCGCTGAATGAGGACATGGATGACCGCGTGCAGGACGAAGAGCGGAGCGAGGATGAGCACACCGAGCGCATCGCCCGGGTGCAGGCCGCGATAGAATCGCTGCCGGAGGAGCGGAGGAAGGTGTTCAAGCTGAGCCGCTACGAAGGCTTGAAGTACCACGAGATCGCTGAGCGGCTGGGGATCAGCGTGAAGACGGTGGAGAACCAGATGGGCAGCGCCTTGGAGACGTTGCGCATTGAGCTGAAGGACCTGATGCCCCTGCTGCCGTGGCTCTTCTGGCTGGGTGAAGGATAGTCGAACAGGCGCCTCGCCTGTTCAAAGGGATTGGGTCGAACAGGCGCCTCGCCTGTTCATCAGAAGGAGGATAGGGGTATTGGCCATCACGATTGTCACACACCGGGAACGTGGATCAGAACGGCATCGATAGCAATCTGCTGGCGCGCTTCGTCGCTGATGAAGCCAACGCCATGGAGCGCGCGCAGGTGGAGGCCTGGATGCGGATCGACCCTGCGAACGCCCAGGAGCTGGATCGTTGGCAGCGCATCTGGTCATACAGCGTGGCGGGCTACCAGGCGCGGGCCGCCGAAGAACGCGCTTGGGCGAATGGCGCGGAAGCAGCGCGCAAGGCCTGGGCCTTGGGGGCCGAGGCTGAAGCGGGCGCCCGCTTGATGGAGGACCGCGCTTGGGCCAAGGTGCTGGCCCGGATCGAGGCGGAGGAGAGCGGTGGCCGCGTGATTCCGATTCAGCGTATACGCTGGCAGCGCTGGGCGGCGGCGGCGGCGGTGCTGGTGGGCGTGCTCATCGCCGCGCGGTGGATCCTGCAGCCATCCGTTGATGGCTTCGCCGCGCTGGGCGAGCCCCGGGAGCTGCTGCTCCGCGACAGCAGCGCGGTGGTGCTCTCGCCCGGCTCGACCATGGAGGCGCGCATGGGCCGCGAGCGCGCCATCAAGCTGAAGGGCGAGGCCTATTTCGATGTGCGGCGCGATGAAGCGCGGCCCTTCGTGGTGGATGCGGGCGCGGTGGAGGTCACCGTGCTTGGCACGGCGTTCAGCGTATCGGCCTACGACACGGCCGACATCGTGGAGGTGCGCGTGCGCCATGGCCGCGTGCGCGTGCAGGCAGGCGCGGATAGCCTGGTGCTCAGGGCCGGTGAGCATGCGCGCTTCAGCAAGTCACGGCATATCCTCGAACGCGCACCCGCGCCGCCGGCCGAGGTCTGGGGCTTGCGCATCCTGCATTTCGATCGCGCCCCGCTCGATGAGGTGACGCACCAGCTCGAGCGTATCTACCGGGTGCGCGTCACGCTGGCCCATGCCGGCCTCGCGCGCTGCTCGCTCACCGCCGAGTTTGACGATGAGCCCATCGAGGCCATCCTCGGCGTGATCGCCGACACCTTCGGTTTGCGCCTCACCCGCGATGGAAGCAATTACCTGCTCGATGGCGAGGGCTGCTGAGCCATCCGGCTCGAACGCGAAGCGCATGCGCTGCCTTGCGCGACTCCGGCTCCTGGCCGGAGTGTCAATGCCCACGGCACTTGCGCTCATCGGCGTCAGTTGTCTCCCATCGTCAGGGGCATCCGCGCAATCCATCCTCGACCGCCGCATCACCGTGCACGCGGAGCATGCGCGCCTGGGCACGGTGCTCGGCCTCATCGCGAAGGAGGGCGCCTTCCGGTTGAGCTACAATGCGGCGGCGGTTCCCTCGGACAGCGTGGTCACGCTGCACGCCGCGGATTGGACCGTGGCACGGGCGCTGCGCAGCGTGCGGCCTCCCGGCCTTCCGTGGAAGGAGAGCGGCAATCACCTCATCATCACTGCAGCGCCGGGCAGGAAGCAGCGCTTCGAGCTGGAGGGCGCGATCAGCGATGGATCCACCGGGGCGCCTGTCAAGGGGGCCACGGTGTTCGAATTGCGGCGGAGCAACGCCGTGGCCTCCGATGCGAAGGGCGCGTTCCGCATCGCGCTCAGCGGCGAGTTGGAGCGCACGCCGCTGCTCATCGCGCGCAGCGGCTACCAGGATACCGTGGTCTTCGTGGAGCGTGGAAGCGGCGTCCGCATCCCGCTGCGCCCGATTCCGCCGATTGAGCGCATCGAGCCCATCTGCGCGTGGGACCGCTGCGGCGTGGAGGACCTTGGCGCGGCGCGCCTGCTGGTTCCTTCCGGTCGCATGCAGCTTGCGGAGAACATCGGCTACGCCGAGCGGCGTGCCATCCAGCTCGCCCTGGTGCCTGGCCTCAGCACCAACGGC
>CAZJTB010000441.1:0-2797 GCA_964548485.1 uncultured Chryseobacterium sp.
CGCAGGCGCACCTTGCCGCCGAAGGTCTTCTCGATGCCGATGTCGGCGGAATAGGCGTACTCCGGCTTCAGATCAGGGTTGGGCACGATCACCGCACCCGGCTCGCTGTCGAACACCTTGCCGATGTCGTCGATGTTGGGCGCGCGGAAACCGGTGCTCAGGTCGAGGGAGAGCTTCCATCCGGTGCCGGGGCGCCATGCCAGGCCCGCGTTGCCCGTGACCGCGCTGTTGCTCAAGCTCGTGCTCGTTGCCGGGTAAGCGAAGAGCGAAGTGTCGAATGTGCATTGCAGCGCAGACCAATTAAAGCACGTACCCGCAGAGAGCGTCAGCCGCTCCGTCGCATCGTGCATGGCACCGGCATACACCGAAGCCGTGCTCCATTCGGATCCATCCGGGTAGCGCGAGTTGATGATGGTCTCGGCGCCGGAGTCCTGATTCACCCGCTTGCCGTTGGACCCTACATCATTCGTGACGTACTCCGCTCCGTAAAGCAACTGGGTGCGCGCGCTCAGTTTCTTCTCCAGGTCCAGGTTGGCGTAGATGCCGGAGACGGATTCCATTTGCGTGCGCTTGCTCACGTTGCGGAAGTTGCGGTCGTTGCGGCTCTCAGCGTAGTCCTGGTAGGCGATGGAGAGGCGTGCCGTGCTCCACGGGCCGCGCTTCGCCGTGTGCTTCGCGATGAAGCTGGCCATGCGCCAATCCTGCGGGCCTTAGTACCACTCCGCGCTGCGCGGAAGCCCGTTGGGCCGCACTTCGATCAGCCGATCGTAGCGCGGCACATCGCTCGTAGTGCTATAGTAGTAGTTGAGGCCCAGCTCCAACTCGTCAACCGGCTTGTAGGCCAGTTTGCCCATGAGGTTGATGTTGTCGTAGCTACTGCCCACCTGCACGTTCGGGTCGCTATTGACCACCATCGAATCCACGCCATTGAAGGTTTGCGCGTACCACGGGCGTTGGTAATCCTTCGGCCCATTGCTGCCCATGCGCAGGTCTCCGAAGCGCGTGAAGGAAGCGCTGCCGAGCAAAGCCACCTTGCGCAAGCCCAGGCCCAGATGCACATGGCCGCCGTATTCGTTCGCCGCCGTGCCGTATCGCGCAGCAGCGCCACCGCTCACGTCCAGGTCGTCCTCGCTGCTGAAGCGCGGCCGCAACAGGTGGAAGTCCATGACGCCGCCGATGGCATCGCTGCCATAGGTCATGGCGCCAGGGCCATGCACCACTTCGGCGCGTTCGAGTGCTTGCGCGTCCACGCTGATCACGTTCTGCAGGTTTCCTGCGCGGTAGATGGCGTTGTTCATGCGCACGCCGTCCACCACGATGAGCACGCGGTTGGCCGCGAAGCCGCGCAGCATGGGGCTGCCACCGCCCAGCTGGCTCCGCTGCACGAAGACCTCTCCGCTCTGTTGCAGCAGATCGGCAGCGGTGCCAGGATTGATGTAAGCCGCATCGCGCTTCGACATCAGGGTTATTTGATCAGGAACGCGCGCGGGGTCCTGCTCCCAGCGGTTGGCGCTCACCACGAACTCGCCCAGGGAGAGCGGGATTGCCTCGATGCCGATGCGGTAGCCGGCAGACTTGATCTCTGCCATGCTCCGCGCGCTTGAACGGTAGCCCAGGCGCCTGAGGGTGATGGAGTCCGCTTCTGCGAAGGCCGTGAGCTCCGCTCGGCCCCGCACGTCAGTGATGGCGATTGCCCCAGAGGCCGCATGCGTTATTGAGACACCCTCGATGGGTTGCAGCGTGACCAAGTCGAAGACGTGGATGACCTGCGCTCGCGCGGAAACAGCACCGGCTGCAACCAGGCATGCCGTTGCCAGTGTTCTTAGTGTCATGAAGGAAGATTGAAGTGCAGGATGCGTGGCACTGCATGGCAGCGCCCAGCTCCCCATCCGTGGAAGGAGCTGCGTTCGAGAAAGGCGTTCAGCCCAGTCGATCCGGCGGCGGTGCCCAATGCAGCGCATGGCCTGCACGCAGCTGCTGCACAACGTGATATAAGCCAATGGACCGTATGGTCGCAGGCACCACCGACTCAAGAGGCTGTGGCGGCATGCACAAGGCCATGATGAGGCGATTCACTTGCGCGCTCGGATCATTCTCGGCGTCATGCCCTTCCATGTTGCGCCGCACATGCTCACGCAAACCAGCGAAAAGCTCCGTCTCCTCGTGGTCTGCCACGCACGTCGCCTCCACCAGGTCATCCTTCACGCTCACGGACACCACATCGAACATGCTTCCATCGGCCAGTCGGAACTCGCGCTTCGGCTTCACCCAATCGAGCGCCTCCCATTCCTGCACGCTCATGCGGAAGGGCGTTAGCTTCTCTTTGGGCAGCCCCTTGCGGATCCTCTCTTTGATGGAACGCTGGATCAAGACACGCTGCGCTTCGTGCCGCAGGAAGAAGCCGAACTGCGCATAACCAAGCGCGACGATCAGGAGCATCGCCAAGGCTCGTGACAGCCATGCGGTCATGGCGGCAAGGTAGCGGGCGAATCGCCATGAATCCCGACCCCGAAGGGGTCGCAGACATTCCACGCGCAACACGATTGCCGCCGACCCCGAAGGGGTCGCAGGCAATAGACCTCGACAAGGTGGTCCCACAAGCCCTCCCGACCCCAACGGGGTCGCAGACATTAGACCTCAGCAAGGTCGTTCCCCAGCCTCCCGACCCCGAAGGGGTCGCAGACATTAGAATTCAACATGGCCGTTCGCCGGCATCCCGACCCCGAAGGGGTCGCAGACATTAGAATCCAAGCAACACCCCGCACGCCCCCGAAGGGGTCGCAGACCCGCAGTCCAA
>CAZJTB010000442.1:0-2794 GCA_964548485.1 uncultured Chryseobacterium sp.
CGCCGCTGATACCGATGGCGATGTAGAGGTTGGGGCGGATGGCCACGCCGGTCTGTCCCACGTGCTCGTGGTGCGGGCGCCAGTGCATGTCTGCCACAGGGCGGCTGCACGCGGTGGCGGCGCCCAGTTCCCTGGCCAGTTCCTCCACGGGGCCCCAGTGCTCAGGGCCCTTCATGCCGCGGCCGGCGCTCACCACCAGCTCGGCCTCGGGCAGGGGGATGCCGCTGCCTGCCTTGCGCACCTCCTTCACCGCGATGCGCGCCGGGCCGAGGTCGCCGGAGAACTCCTCCACCGTGGCCGGGGCGCCGTTGCTGGCGATGGCGATGCTGTTGGGCGATAGGCTGATCACCTTCACCGCGCTGGCCACTTCGACATAAGCGCGCGCCTTGCCGCTGAACACGTTGCGCTTGAAGCGGTTGCCCTCGGGCAGGCCGGTGGCGCCTGCCACCAAGCCGGCCTTGAGGCGGGCCGCCACGCGCGGGGCCACGGCCTTGCCGGTGGCATCGTGCACGCACACGATGGTGGTGGCGCCTTCGGCGGCCGCCGCATCGCATACGAGCTTGGTTAGCTGCTGGCTGTCCACGGCCTTCACGCCGCGCGCCGCGATCACCTTTTTCGCGCCATGGGCGCCCAGGGCCTCCAGGCCTTGGGCATCGCCGAAGGTGACAGCCGTGATGGGGCCGCCCGCCAGTTCGCTCGCATAGGTCACGGCTTCCTGCGCCGCTTTCGGCAGCTTCTCGCCGCGGGTGTCGATGAAGGCTATCGTGCTCATTTCTATCGGCAGGTTGGGGGTTGAAGGTTGACGGTTGGAGGTTTTGGCGGATCGGGCATTCAACCCTCAACCGGTCATCAACCTCCAACCCTCCACCTCAAATCACTTTCGCTTCCGTGTGCAACAATTCGATCAGCTTCCCGGCCTCTTCGGCGGGAATCATCTTCACCGCGCCTTTGGCGGGCGGCAGCTCGAACTTCACCGTGCTGGCCACGCTGGCCACGGCCGTGGCCGGCACCACCTGCAGCGGCTTGGTGCGCGCCGCCATGATCCCGCGCATGTTGGGAATGCGCTGCTCGGCCATGCCTTTCGCGGCGCTGAGGGCCAGGGGCAGCTTCGCCTCAAGCACTTCCAATCCGCCGGGCACGTCGCGTTCCACGGTGGCGGTGTCAGCCTGCCCCGGGCCTGCTCCGGGGTTCACATCGAGCTTGCTGGCCAGGGGTACGTAGGGCATGTCGAGCAGCTCGGCCACCATGGCGCCCACCACGCCGGCGTTGTGGTCGATGGTCTCCTTGCCTGCCAGCACCAGGTCGAAGCCTTTGTCCTTGGCCCAGCCGGCGATGAGCTCCGCCACCTGCATGGCATCAGTGGGCTGCGCGTCGATGCGTACGGCCTCATCGGCGCCGATGGCCAGGCCCTTGCGGATGGTGGCCTCGGTGTCCGCGCCGCCTACGGTGATGGTGGTGACCGTGCCGCTGCCCTTGGCTTCCTTGAGCTCCAGGGCGCGCACCAAGGCGTACCACTCATCGTAGGGGTTCATGATGAAGGTGACGCCGTTGCCATCGTACTGCGTGTCGCCGTTGGTGAAGGCGATGCGTGCGGTGGTGTCGGGCACCTGGCTGAGGAGGACGAGGATCTTCATGCCTGATGTTGCGGGGCCGCGAAAGTAACCAGCGCCATGCGGTGTTGTTCGCGGCCTACTTTCGCCGTCTCATTCCATTCCGCCGCATGCGCACCATCCAGTTCCGCGAGGCCCTCAACGAGGCGATGTCCGAAGAGATGCGCCGCGACCCCAGCGTCTTCCTCATGGGCGAGGAGGTGGCCGAGTACGATGGCGCCTACAAGGTGAGCAAGGGCATGCTGGCCGAGTTCGGGCCCAAGCGGGTCATCGATACGCCCATCGCCGAGCTGGGCTTCACCGCCATCGGGGTGGGCGCCGCCATGAACGGCCTGCGGCCCATCGTGGAGTTCATGACCTGGAACTTCGCCATCCTGGCGGCCGACCAGATCATCAACCACGCAGCCAAGATGCTGCAGATGAGCGGCGGGCAGTTCCACGTGCCCATCGTGTTCCGCGGCGGCAACGGCAGCGCCGGCCAATTGGCCGCCACGCACAGCCAGAGCTTCGAGGCCATGTACGCCAACATCCCCGGCCTCAAGGTCATCAGCCCCAGCAACCCCTACGATGCCAAGGGCCTGCTGAAGGCCGCCATCCGCGACGACGACCCCGTGCTCTTCATGGAGAGCGAGCGCATGTACGGCGACAAGGGCGAGGTGCCCGATGGCGAGTACCTGCTGCCCATCGGCAAGGCCGACATCAAGCGCGAGGGAAGGGACGTCACCATCGTCTCCTTCAACAAGATGATGAAGGTGGCGCTCGCCGCCGCCGAGGAGCTCGCCAAGGAGGGCATCAGCGCCGAGGTGATCGACCTGCGCACCATCCGCCCGCTGGACCATGAGACCATCATCCGCAGCGTGATGAAGACCAACCGGATCGTGGTGGTGGATGAGAATTGGCCTTTCGGCAGCGTGGCCAGCGAGATCGCCTTCCGCGTGCAGAAGGACGCCTTCGATCACCTGGACGCGCCGGTGCTGCGCGTGTGCCAGGCCGATACCCCGCTCCCCTTCGCGCCCGGCCTCATCGAGGAGTCGCTGCCCAATACGGCCAAGGTGGTGCGCGCCGCGAAGGAGGCGATGTACCTGGTGAAGTGATCCACCCGCCCGGGTGGTGAAATGGCAGACACGAGGGACTTAAAATCCCTTGGCCCAACGGCCGTGCGGGTTCGAGTCCCGCCCCGGGCA
>CAZJTB010000443.1:0-2555 GCA_964548485.1 uncultured Chryseobacterium sp.
GCGTGCGGGCATCTGATGTGGTCCGACCTCTCGGCCTATCTCGACTGGTGCGGGCTCCGGCCGATGACCGAGCTGGAGTTCGAGAAAACGTGCCGCGGACCGGTGCTCCCGGTCCTCAACGAGTGCGCTTGGGGGAACGCTACTCTTGCAGGCAGCGACTATATCCTGGCCAACGCAGGGCGGTCAAATGAACAAGTGGCCTCGGGTTATGCGACCACCCAAGGCAACTCGGCCAACGGCGCAACGAACAGTTACTTGACAGGAGGTGCGGGGGGCGCAGTGGCCTACATAGGCCCCCTGCGCGTGGGCATGCTGGCACACCATGCAGCCAATACAGGAAGAGTGACGGCGGGCGCTGGGTACTTCGGCGCGCTCGATCTGAGTGGCAACATCGAGGAGCTCACCATCACCATCGGGCGACCGCAAGGACGTGCATACACCGGGGTACATGGAAATGGAGAGCTCGCCCAAACCGGGGTGCACAACGTGGCCGGTTGGCCAACGGTGAGCGATGGCTGGGGACAACGCGGAGGGAACTACTTCAGTGCCGGCCTGGAACAGGCGACCTCCAACAGGAACCTGGCAGCCGAATACCCTGGAAGCAGGCTGCCCCAGCTTGGCGGCCGTGGCGTACGCACCATGCCATGAGGAAGCTCATCGCCATCGCATTCGGCTGCGCCACCAGCGCATCAGTGGCCCAGTACATCGGCGGCACCGGCGGCGGCGGCGCCACCAATTGCTCTTCCGCATTCGCCATGCTGCCGGTGGAGCTGCTGCACTTCAGCGCCTCGCCTTCCGGTTCCGATGTGCTGCTGCAATGGGCCACCGCCAGCGAGTTGAATAACGCAGGTTTCCAGGTGGAGCGCAGCAGCGATGGTATGCGGTTCGAGGCCATCGCGGAAGTGGAAGGCATGGGCACCACGCAGCAGCTGACCCGCTACGAGGCCTTGGACCGCGCGCCGCTGCCCGGCCTGAGCTTCTACCGCTTGCGGCAAACGGACCATGACGGGACCACTGCGCTCAGCGAGGTGGTGGCCGTGGAGTTCAAGGCCTCCGAGTTCGTTGCTTACCCGAATCCCGTGGAGGATGTGCTGCATCTGGCCGGATTGGCGCCCGGCGCCTGGGTGGAGGTCATCGACCCCTTGGGCAGGGTGATCCACGCGGAGCGCAGCACGGCCCCGCTGCTCACGATCCAGGCGGCGCACTGGCCCGCCGGGCGCTACACCGCGCGCGTGGTGGCCGGGAGCGGCACCAGCACCATCGGCATCATCCGGCACTGAACCGCTAAAGGCGAGGGCGCGGTGATCGTTCACATCGGGACGGCTTCCCCGATGTGCCCTTGAACCAAACCCATGCCCATGCAACGACTTCTCCTCCTCGCGGGCCTGTTGCACGCCGCCAGCCTGTTCGCCCAACTGCCCACTTACGGATGGGCCAGATCGTTAGGCACGCTGAACAATCTGGACCACGTGAAGGCCGGTGCCGACGGCCGCGTCCATGTCTTCGGCACCTTCAATGGCAACCACGACCTGGACCTGGGCCCGGGGCAATTGATCGTCTCCGAATCGGGCAGCAGCTATGGCGCCTTCGTGGCCACCGCCGAAGCGGATGGCACGCTGGCCTGGGCCATCGCGCTTTCCAGCACCACCAATGTGAATACGACCAGCCTGCACGTGAACCCCGACGGCAGCTTGATCGCGCACGGGAACTTCCGGGGCATCCTGGATGCCGACCCCGCTCCGGGCGGCGAGCTGCTGTTCAATGCCGGCTCCTCCTTCGACCAATTCGTGGGGCACTACGACGCCGATGGCAACCTGATCCGGGCGGTGAGCTGGGGCAACAGCGGCGACCTGAACTATGGCGTGATGGCGGTCGCCCCCGATGGCAGCCTCTATATCGTGCTGAGCCCTTCGGGCACCCTTGATGTGGACCCTGGGCCCAATGCGGTCTCGTATGGTCCCAACCCATCGGGCGAGCGCATCCTGGTGAAGCTGGGCCCGGAATGGAGCTTCCAATGGGTGCGTCGCATCGGCCTGGTGAATCCGATCGCCGTGCACGCGCCGAGCACCGGTGGCATCATCGTCGTGGGCACCTTCGGCGGCACGCAGCTCATCGGCACCGCGCCCAACACGATCACGCTCACCGGCAATCCATCCTTGACCGATGGCTTCGTGCTCCGCCTCGATGAACAGGGCCTGCCGGTGGAGGGCGTCTCCTACGGTGGCACGGGTACCGAGCTGGTGGACGGGTCCGCGCTCGCACCGGATGGCTCCATCATCATCCTCGGCGAGTATATAGGCACCACCGACCTGGACCCAGGCACCGGTGAGCTGTCGTTCACGGCAGCCGCCGGCTACGATGCCTACGCCATGAGGATCGATGCGGGCCTGGAGCTCGTGTGGGGCCAGACCTGGGACGCCGGCGTTACCGCCCTGGCCCTCGATGGCTACGGCGACGCCTACATCATCGGCGCCCTCAGCGGCCCGGTTGACCTGGATCCCGGCCCTGGGACATCCATCGTGCAGAGCAGCTTCACCAACGCCTACCACCTGAAG
>CAZJTB010000443.1:2565-2785 GCA_964548485.1 uncultured Chryseobacterium sp.
CGATGGCGCGGACGGCAGCTTCATGCACGCCTTCCCGGCCAGCGATGGAGCAGCCGGCTACATCACGGCGCGCAGCCTGGCGCTCTCAGAGAACGGTGCCATCCTCACCACGGGCGCCTTCCGCGCGAGCACGGACATGAACCCCTTGGGCGGGGATGATGTCCTCACCGTGCAGGTGGTGCAGACGGAGGAGTTCTATGTGCGCCGGCTCGATCAGGCC
>CAZJTB010000444.1:0-2784 GCA_964548485.1 uncultured Chryseobacterium sp.
TCGCTCAGGTGGTAGGCCCGGCCCAGGTAGTAATCCACCTCAACCGGCGCATTGCGCTCGCGGGGCTCGAAGGGGTCGTAGCCGCTTGTGTTGAAGCCGCCATAGCTGCCGCTCTTGCGGAGTTGCGATGCCTTCTCCAGATAGGGCAGGGCCTTCGACTTCTGGTTGTAGGAATTGAAGTAGCTGAGGCCCAGCTTGTAGTTCAGGTTCGCGTTCTCGCCATCGGTGGCCAGCAGTTCCTTCCAGATCTCGGCGGCCTGGTTGAACAGCTTCTCCTCCATGAGCTTGTTGCCCTCCTCGAATTTCCAGTTGAACGAGGTGTTCCCGCTTTGCGCCATCGAGAGGCTGCACGTGGAAAGGAGAATCGTGCCCAGCAGGAGTCGGTAGCCGTGGTTCATCAGGGTCGCGGTCAGGATTGGTTGGATGGACATGGGCGAAAGTAGGATTTTCCCTTTCCGCGCTCAGAAAGCCTGATCAGGGCTCCAGGCTTCCAGAATATCGGCCACACGGCGCACGAAACGGCCTCCCAAGGCGCCATCCACCACCCGGTGGTCGTAGCTGTGGCTCAGGAACATCTGATGCCTGATGCCGATCATGTCGCCGGTGGGGGTCTCGATCACCGCCGGCTTCTTGCGGATGGCGCCAGTGGCCATGATGGCCACTTGCGGCTGATTGATCACGGGCGTGCCCAGCACATTGCCGAAGGTGCCCACGTTGGTCACGGTATAGGTGCCTCCAGCGACCTCGTCGGGCTGCAGCTTGCCGGCGCGGGCGCGGTTGGCCAGGTCGTTCACGCGCTTGGCCAGGCCAACGAGGTTCAATTGGTCGGCGTTCTTGATCACCGGCACGATGAGGTTGCCCGAGGGCAGGGCGGCGGCCATGCCGATGTTGATGTCGCGTTTGCGGATGATGTTGTAGCCATCCACCTGCACATTCACCATGGGCATCTCCTTGATGGCCTGCACGATGGCCATGATGAAGACTGGCGTGAAGGTGAGCTTCTCGCCCTCGCGCTGCTCGAAAGCCTTCTTCACCTTGTCGCGCCAGATCACCAGATTGGTCACATCGGCCTCCACGAAGCTGGTCACGTGCGGACTGGTTCGCTTGCTCATCACCATGTGGTCGGCGATCATGCGGCGCATGCGGTCCATCTCGATGATCTCGTCGCCAGCGGAAGGAATCAATGCAGGGGCAGGAGCAAGAGCAGGGGCAGGTGCAGGGGCAGGGGCAGGAGCAGGGGCAGGAGCAGGAGCAGGGGCAGGAGCAGTGGCAGGAGAAGGGGCGGAGGGGACCGCGCTTTGGTTGCCGCGACCGGGCAGGTAGCCCAAGATGTCCTTCTTGGTCACACGTCCGCCTTCGCCCGTGCCGGCGATGGTCTCCAATTCGGCCATGCTCACGCCTTCGCTCTGCGCGATGTTCCGCACTAGCGGGCTGTAGAATTTGCCGCTTGGACCAGTGCGCGCCACAGGGCCGCTGGCCAGCTGCGCGGGGGCCGGGGCATGGCCGTTGCTGGCCGCCGCCGTGGCAGCCGGAGGCGCGGTCTTCACGGGCGCGGGCGCAGCGGCTTGGGGTGCCGGTGCGCTTGGGGTGGCCATGCCTGCGGAAGCGGAGCCGATGCGCGCGATGGGCTGGCCCACCTTCACCACATCGCCTTCCTTCACCAATTGCTCGCTGAGGATGCCGGCCTCCGGGGCCGGCACCTCGCTGTCCACCTTGTCGGTGGCGATCTCCACGATGGGCTCATCGGCGGCCACGGCGTCGCCCGGCTTCTTCAGCCATTTGGTGATGGTGGCCTCGGCCACGCTCTCGCCCATCTTGGGCAGCAGGATCTCTATCGCAGACATGGCTTGCGCCGCGCGCATGGCGGCGGCCAAATGTAGCCACCCCGCCCCAAGGCGGACAGCCCTCAGCGGTCCAGCATGCGCCAGCCGCGAAGCACCAGCAGCAGGTCGCGCCAGGCGCTGAAATCCTTGGCGTACTCGGCATTCACCCGCAGGGCCATCCGGGGGGTGGCCTCGGGCTGCAGCGCCAGCGGGTGCAGCACGCCGGGCTTGGCAGGTGGCAATTTCATGGCCCGGTCCTGCAGGGGGTGGTAGCCCACCCAGCTCTTGCGGCCCACGAGCACATGCCAGGCATTGCGCGCCAGACGCGATGGGCTGGTCATCGCGAGCGCCGCAACGGGCCAGCCCAGGAGCAGCAGCACGGAAAAGAGGATATCGACGATGCGCTTGGTGCGGCGCCCTGCAGCGCTGTTCACCGCATGCTCATCCATGACATCCAGGTCAACGAGGCTCTCGATGCTGTTGGGGCCGATGATGAACTCGTGGCCGGGCTGCGCGATTTTGAACATGGCGCCCGCGCGCCTGAGCCCTTCCATGAGCGCGATGATGCGCCCCCAAGCCAGGTCCTTGGCGCAGAACACCACCTCATCGATGCCGTGCTTCCTGATCTTGCGACGGATGAGGCTGATGGCGTCGGGGCCTCCGGCATCGGCCGTGCTCATTTGCTTCTGGCGCCCCAGGCCGAAATGGGTCTGCCACAGCAGGGCCAGGGCATGCTTGTTCTCCTCAGGGCTGCCGATGGCCAGCACGCGCTTCCGGTCGAGGCTGCGCAGACTGTAGCCCTTCACGCCCAGCAGGTGGAGCATTCCGCGCGAGGCCAGGCCCACCAGCGCGATGGGGACCACCTGCAGCATGAAGGGCAGCCAGGCATGTCGCCCGAAGGCATCCAGCTGGCCGGGCATATCCTGCATGAGGAACACGATGAGGGCGAAGGCCAGCGCGC
>CAZJTB010000445.1:0-2770 GCA_964548485.1 uncultured Chryseobacterium sp.
CCCAGCACACGGTGAAGCTGCTCCGCGGCGACCGCATCTACCTGTTCTCCGACGGCCTCGTGGACCAGTTCGGCGGGCCGCAGGGCAGGAAGCTGCGCAGCGCCGGGCTGAAGCAATGGCTGCTGGAGACAGCGTGCCTGCCTATGGAGGATCAGCACCAGGCACTATCAGATCGTTTCCGCATCTGGAAGGGCGGGCAGGAGCAGGTGGATGATGCGCTCCTCATCGGCATTGAGGTCTAGGGCTCCGGCTGCAAGGCTTGTGCGATCATCGCTTCCGTGCCGGCGGGCGCCATCCAGTGCCAATCCGGATCGCGCCGCAACCAGGTCAATTGCCGCTTGGCATAGTTGCGCGAATGCTGCTTGATCAGCGCCACGGCCGCGTCCAAGCCGATTGCTCCATCGAAATGCAGGAAGAGCTCCTTATAGCCCACCGTCTGCAGGGCGTTCAGGTGCCGGTGGGGCAGGAGGGCGCGCGCCTCCCCCTCCAGGCCTTCGGCCATCATGCGGTCCACGCGGGCGTCGATGCGCGCATAGAGCTCCTCGCGCGGCACATCCATGGCGATGCGGACCAGCCGCATGTCGCTGCGGTCCGTGGTTCCGGAGCGCTGCTCGCTGAAGGGCTTGCCGGTGAGCAGGCACACCTCCAGGGCGCGGATGACGCGGTGCGGGTTGCTGCGGTCGATGCGCGCATGGGTGGCGGGATCGTGCTTCTCCAGGTCATCCACGAGGGCGGCCAATCCTGCGGACTGCGCTTGCCTCATCAGCCGTTCGCGCAGGCGTGGGTCGCTCACGGGCAGGGGATCAAATCCTTTCACCAGCGCATCGATGTAGAGTCCGCTGCCGCCCACCAGCACCGCCGTGCCGCATCTGGCGAGCAGGTCCTGCAGCACCGGCTCCGCTTCGCGCGCGAAGCGCCCGGCGCTCCAGGTCTCTTCCAGCTCCAGATGCCCGAGGAAGTGATGCCTCACCCCGCCGAGCTCCGGCTCCAAGGGGCGCGCCGTGCCGATGCGCATGGCCTGGTAGAACTGCCGCGAATCGGCGCTGATCACCTCGGTGCCGTAGTGCCGCGCCAGCGCGATGCCCGCATCCGTCTTGCCCGAGGCGGTGGGCCCGCCGATGATGATCAGCGTGGGCCGGGCCATCAGCGGAACTCGTCTTCCCCGCCGTCGCCATGGCCGAATTCATCATGGCCTTCATCCTCGCCTTCGTCACCGGCGAATTCGTCGTCCTCATCCTCGTCGTAGCCGTGCTCCTCCTCGCCGAGGGCATAAGGGTCCTCCGCGCCGATGCCGGCGCTGAGGTCATCTTCCTTGCTGTGCTCATCCGGTGCCTCGTGCATGCTCAGCACCACACGGGGATAGGTGAGCCCAGCCTCCTGCTCGCCTGCCCCGATCAGCTCCACCATGAAGAGCCACATGTGCAGGAAGTCATAGGCGTACACGAAGCGCTGGCTGGTGCTGCGGATATGGTCGCTGATGAGCACCTCGTGCATGAGCGCGGGCACGCTGCCCTCCTCGGCGAAGCCCATGTCGGCCAGGGGGATCTCGGCGCCCTTGTCCCAGTTCTCGTCGCTCACGTAGAAGGCGGCCATCTCCTGCCCGATGAAGGCGAAGGCTTCCTTGATGGCCTTGTGGAAGTCGAGGAAGGTCTGCTCGCTCCCGATCTCGATGTCGCGGAAGGCCTCGCTGGGATGGTCGATGAGGACGCGGAATCGGTAGATTCTCACTGGTGTGGTTGAAGGTTGAAAGTTGACCCGAAAGCTGGCTGAGGGTTGGCTTGGGACGCCGAATCGTTGGCGAAGCTAAGTGCGTTGACTAACCCCCAACCGTCATGCGTTCAACCCACAACCCCTTCAACAGGTTCAACCCTCAACCCATTCAACCTTCAACCTTCAACCTTCAACTCCCTCAACCGGCTCAACCCCCAGCTTCCTGCCTGTTTCCAGCATCAGCGCCCACGCCTGCTCGCGCTCGTTCTGGATCACGCCGTCCAGGATCGCGTCCTTGATCACCGTCTTGATGTCGCCGATCAGCTTGCAGGGCGGGATGCCGAAGGCCCGCATGATGTCCTCGCCGGTGATGGGCGGCTGGAAGTTGCGCACGCGGTCCTTCTCCTCCACGTCCTTGAGCTTCTGCATGACCAGCTCGTAGTTGCGCAGGTAGCGGTCCTTCTTCTTCTCGTTCTTGCTGGTGATGTCCGCGCGGCACAGGATCATGAGCGCGTCGATGTCGTCGCCGGCATCGAAGAGCAGGCGGCGGATGGCGCTGTCGGTGACCTCCTCCTTGGTGAGGGCGATGGGCCGCAGGTGCAGGGCCACGAGCTTCTGCACGAACCTCATCTGCTCATCGAGCGGCAGCTTCAGGCGGCGGAAGATGCCCGGCACCATGCGCGCGCCCTTGTCCTCGTGGCCATGGAAGGTCCAGCCATGGCCGGGCTCGAAGCGCTTGGTCCTCGGCTTGGCGATGTCGTGCAGCACGGCGGCCCAGCGCAGCCAGAGGTCGTCGCTCTTCTCGCACACGTTGTCGAGCACCTGCAGCGTGTGGTAGAAGTTGTCCTTGTGGCCGATGCCGAACTTCTCCTCGGCGCCCGCCAGCTCCAGGAACTCCGGGAAGAACTCGGCCAACAGGCCGCTCTCGCGCAGCAGGATGAAGCCCGTGCTGGGCTTGTCGCACAGGATGATCTTGTTCAGCTCCGTGTGGATGCGCTCGGCGCTGATGATCTCCAGGCGCTTCCCATTGCGCTTGATCGCCTCGAAGGTGATGGGGTCG
>CAZJTB010000446.1:0-2760 GCA_964548485.1 uncultured Chryseobacterium sp.
CGCCACGGTGATGCGCGCCGCATCCACGCCCGCCTCCACCAGCGCCTCCTTCACGGCCTCGGCGCGCTCGGTGGCCAAGGGAACCAGATCGGGGCGAACGCGGGTGCGGTCCTTCTCGGTGGCATCGATGTGGCCCACAAGCTCAATGCGGAGCTTGGCATCCTCCTTCATGGCCGCCACCACATCATTGATCCACGGCTCCATGCTGGGATCAATCATGCGCTGGAACCGCTTGAAGTAAATGGTCTGGCGCTCGGCCTTCTCGGCGGGCTTCAGTCCGGGAGGCGTGACGCCCTTGCGGCTGAAGATGAACTCGCTCTCGGCATCCTTGAGCTGCTCGCATGCGCACGAGGTGCGGTTCTTCACCGGGTACACCTCCACATTGTCGATGTAGTAGTAAGCGCTGAAGACCTGCTGGCGCGTCTCGCCCCTGGGCCGCTTGGCCTTCTCGTTCAGGGTCTTCTCATTGGCCGCGAAGTTGCCGATGACCATCCACTCCTCGTTGCCCTTGCTCTCGTAGGTGCCGCAGACACCCTGCCAGCTGAACATGTCGCCGTACACCTTGGTGCGCACCGGCGGCACCGTGACATCGTAGGTGAGGCTCATGGCCTCTTCCTTCTCCACCTTCTCCTTGCCGAACCAGGCGCCCAGCTCGCCGGTGGCGTACTTGCTCAGGTCGGCCAGGCTCACGTAGAAGCGCACGCAGTAGAGCGAGTCCTTCTTCATCTTGTGCTTGAGCTTCGTCTGCAGGTAGGTGCGCGGCTCCTTGTTCTGATAGCTCCACCAGCGGGCGCCGGCGTAATTGCTGCCGCTCAGGGCCATCTGGTCGCCGGCGAAGTTCTTCGGCGTGCTCACGTTGCTCTCTACCGTGGCCTGCTCGCTGAAGAGGTCGGCCTTCTTGCCGGTGGCGCTGCTCCAGCCCTTGGCGTACTGGATGCCGCCGGGACGCTTGAGCTTCGATTTGCCCTCGAACTGCTCGAAGTCGCCGTTCACCACCCAGGTGCGGGTGGTATCGATCTGCTGGGCGATGGCGGAATCAACAGAGATGGCGCTGATGAGGGCGAACAGCGCTGCACGCATGGCGTTCAAAGAGTGCTTCATTGTGCTTTGGTCTGCGGACGGCGGAAAAGTAAGCGCTGCCGCCGGGCCAAAGCCGTGCCACGCCCGAAAACAACGGCGGGGCCCGAAGGCCCCGCCGCGCGAAAAGAGACCGTTCAAGGGCAATTTCAGAAGCGCTGGCAGTAGCCCACGCTGAGCCAGGAGATGTTATAACCCAGCTCCGCGAAGAGCGCCGAGCTTTCACCCAGCGCGAAGCGGCTTCCGACAAAGCCACCGAATGCGACACCCCCGACAGAAGGCTCCGTCACCAGCGCCTCAAGGCCGGCTACATCGCTCTCGAACTTAGCGCTGGCCACATTGTAGCCGAGCATGGCGCCGAGATAGAGGTCGATCTTGTCGTTGTCCAGGAAGTGATAAGCGCCGCGAGCGCCGATGATCAGGTAGGTGAAGTTCCATTTGTAGGAGCCGCCCAGCGGGTAGGTCTGCTCATAGGTGGAACTCGTGTAACCGATGAGGCCCCCGACACCGATCTTGTCCGACAAGCCGTGCTCAAAGCTGGCATGGATCGGAGGGATGCCGACCTTGGAGCCGGAGTAAGCGTAAGGGCTGCCCACACCTATCCCGATGTGCAGGAAGTTGTTGCCTTCTTCAAAGACCTGTGCGTTGGCTAACCCGGTGAAGCCGCCGACGAACGCGAATGAGAGGAGGAACTTTCTCATGATATTGGTTGGTTTGGGGTGGCAATATAGCCAATGCTGAATCTCATGCGCAATCAAGCCGCGGGATCGTTCGCATAAACGAAGCGAGCCGCCCCGAAGGAGCGGCTCGCAGGCATCGTGAAACCAGCTGCCTTAGAAGCGCCAGCCCAGACGGATCGCTGCCGTCTCACCGAAGCCCATGCTGCTCGCCTTGGCTTCCGGAGTCTTGATGGTATTCGTGGTGCCGCCGGAGGAAACCGTGGTGGTGCTCTCCTTCACGGTCACATTCTCGATGAGGTAGCCGAACTCCGCACCCACGAAGAAGTTCTGGGCGAAGTAGAAGTCCGCGCCTGCAAGCAACCCGACCCCGAAGGTTGAGTACGGCTCCTCGACCTTGGCGCTCACACCGTTGTTGTAGCCCGTACCGTCGTAGTTGGTCCACTCTTCAGTGCCCTTGCCGCCACCAATGCCCAAGGCGATGCCGAGGTAGGGCGAAAGGCGGTCCGTGCCCGCGAAGTGGTACTCGAAACCAGGCATGATCTGCCAATCAGAGGTCTTGATGATCTGGGTACCCGTGCCACCCGTGCCATCCGGATTCTCGGCGAACTTGTTCTCCTCCTTCGAGGTGCTGAGGCCGAGGCCGAAACGGATGGCCATGTTCGAATTCAGGAAGTAGCGGTACTTCAGCATCGGGGCCACGATCGTGTTCCCATTGCCCGTGAGGTTCATCTGGACCTCCAGGCTGGATGCACTGCCTTCGGTAGGCTTCTGGGCCATCAGGGCCGTGCCCGTGGCAACGGCGATCAGGGAAAGAATCGTCTTCTTCATGGGTTGTTTGTTGGTTTTGTCTAAAGCCGGCGCGAATTTAGGATTGCTCACGGATTCCCGCCGCGCCGAGCAACTGGCATGCCATGCTGTCACCCCTGCTGCTGCGCACGGATGATGTTGAGCGCGCTGCCCGCCTTGAACCACTCGATCTGCTGCGCATTGTAGCTGTGGTTGC
>CAZJTB010000447.1:0-2750 GCA_964548485.1 uncultured Chryseobacterium sp.
ACAAGTTCGTGGGCAAGGCGCTGAACCAGATCGATGAGCTCCGCCAGCGCCGGCTCGGCCTGGTGACCGTGCTGCGCAAGGAGAGCGAGAAGAGCTTCCTGGGCCGCCGCACCATCAAGCTCGGCGCGCTGGGCGTGATGGACCCGGAATTCGTGCCCGAGAAGGGCGACATCCTCGTGCTCTTCGGCACCAAGGAGGAGGTGGTGCGGTTCACGGGGGAGAATGATTGAGGACGGTCTGAACGTTGTCCCGGGTCAAGCCCGGGATGACAAACCGGGTTGGGTGTTGAAGGAGCGAACGGATATCAACGACGCCGCTGACATCAACCGCTTGGTGAGGGCGTTCTATGCGCGTGTTCGACCTGATGCGGTGATCGGAGCTTTCTTCACGCACCTCGATTGGGATCACCACATCCCGCGCATCGCCGCGTTCTGGGGCATGGTGCTGCTCGGTGACCGCGCCTACCACGGGGATCCGATGACAGCGCATATCGCCTTGTCCAGGCGGCACCCCATACAGCATGTGCATTTCGAGCGCTGGCTCCGGCATTGGGATGCCACGGTGGACGATTTCTTCGCCGGCCCGAAGGCCGATGAGGCGAAGCAACGCGCACGCACCATCGCCGCCGTGATGGAGCACAAGGTGAGGTCGGCTGGGTCCTAGCGCCTCGGCTTCTTCAGCCAGACCTGCTGCCCGGCGCTCAGCTTGGCGTCCTTCGGCAGGCCGTTGTACTTCGCCAGCTTGTCGAGCTTCACGCCGTATTGCTGGCTCACGCCCCAGAGGCTCTCGCCGTCGCGGGCGGTGTGCGTCTCGGCATCCTTCGCCTTGTTGCGCTTGGGCTGGATGAAGATGACCTGCCCCTCGCTGAGCGTGGCGTCCTTATCCAGGTCGTTCCATCGCGCCAGCATGCCGTGGGTCATCTCCAGGTCGTCAGCCAGCTTGCGGAAGCTATCGCCAGGCTTGGCACGCACGAACTTGATGCGGCCCTCGAAGACCTCCAAGTTGCGGCCCTGCGTGATGCTGATGGTCTCGCTGCCGCTTGAAGGCCGGCGTCCGCGGCGCTCGGCAGCGGGCTTAGGCGGCTCCTGGGCCGCTGGCTTGTATGCGACGTCGGCGCCCTTGTCGAACTGGTTGAGCTCGTAGCGCTCGATGAGCTCGATGAGCTTGCGGGGGTAATGCGGGTCGGTGGCATAGCCGGCCTCCTTCAGCCCATGGGCCCAACCCTTGTAGTCGGTTGGCTTCAGCTCGAAGAGCTTGGCGTAGCGCGGGCGCTTCAGGAACTTGCTGTGGTCCTCGAAGCTGTCGGCGGCATCGCGGTACTTGCGGAAGCAGTCGTTCTTCCGGTCGTCGTCGTGGTAGCTCTTATCGCCGGTCCAGTCACTGGTGCACTTGATGCCGAAGTGGTTGTTGGCCGTGCGCGCCAGCTCGCTGTTGCCGTTGCCGCTCTCCAGCAGCCCCTGCGCCAACGTGACGCTCGCAGGTATGCCGTGCTCGCCCATCTTCTTCATGGCCACGCCCTTCCATTGGGCGATGTACTCCTCGGCCGTGAAGCGCTTGTAGGGCGGCTGGCCTTGGGCTTGGGCCGCTGGCAGGCCGGCCAGCACAACCAGCAACAGGCGGGTTATCCACATTTCAACAGCACGGGCCATGGGCGAAGGGCGTTCTTCTGGAAGCAGCGAAACTACCGGGGTTCCAAGGGCTTGTTCACGATCCATCCACAAGGGCATCCACCGGCCGATGTGGAATAAACGTGCCATCGGGCGGCTCCGGGGTGGCCGGGACGGGATCTTTGCCTCAGGGTGTTGAACCATCGGCCACATTGTGTGTTAACGCAGCATCATGGACCGCGACGGGAGCGCCCCCAAACCGGACGATGACCGCTTCAGCCGCTTAGGCCTGGAGCCGGGCGATTACTATTTCTCCGAGGAGGGCTACCTGGTCTTCACGGAGAAGTACCACCTGAAGCGCGGCTATTGCTGCGGCAACCGGTGCCGGCACTGCCCCTATGGGCACGAGGCGGTGAAGAAGGTGAGGGGCTGAGGCAGCGGTTCGCCGCGCCTGGCTATCTTCACACTGCCATGCGGGGAACAGGCCTTCTAGCCACCCTCTTGCTAACCGTCGGGGCCGCGGCCCAGGATTGGGCACTGCTCAACCCGGCCTACCGCTACAACTACAGCAACGACGGCACCGATACCATCCGCCACCAGATCCGCGTGATGCGGGTGGATACGCTGGGGGTGGATAGCATTCGGTATGAATTGAATCGAATGGCCAAGCGATGCATCGACTGTGCTGAAGGATGCAATCTGGTCGTGAACATGCCTCAGTTCCTCATGCGCTCGGCAACGGTGAAACACGGGGCTTGGCACTTCGCAGACACGGCGCAATACACGGTGCTCCAAGAACCGCAGAGCGAGGCATGGGTCTTCAACCCAGCCACCGGCGCCACTGCCACTGCGGTGGCCGGCGCCGAGTCGGTGCTGGGCTTGCTCGACTCGGTCCGGACACTCATCAGCTCCCAGGGCGACACCGTGCGCTGGAGCAAGCAATGCGGAATCATCCTCTGGCACCTGCACAACGGGCCGCGCTATGAGCTGATCGGTTTGGAAGGAAGGGGATTAGGCATCACGGTGCCTTCCATCCGCCAGTTCTATCGCTATCAGCCCGGCGATGTCGTCCAGTTCAAATACTCCTCGACGGAGAATCTGCACTCCTCCAGCAGCCAGGAGCGCTTCCACATCGAGCAGCGT
>CAZJTB010000448.1:0-2743 GCA_964548485.1 uncultured Chryseobacterium sp.
GGCGCGGAGGCGCTGAAGGGCTGAGCCCGCTTCCCGCTCCCCGTACTTTGGCGCAGCCCTTGAGGCCCGCGCCGCATGCCCCGCCATCTGCTCCTGCTGCTTTTGGGCGCGCTATGCGCCGCAGCGGCACTGCTGATTGATGAGCCGGATGCCGATGCGCGGCTTACGCGGGCCGCCGCCTTGTTGGAACAGCGCGTGGCTCGCGCCCAGGAAGAGGTTGATGCGCTCGCTGAGACCCACGCGGCCTCCATCGCCTCCTTGGGCCTCCGAGGTTGGATGGAGCGCGAGGCGGACGCCTTGGACGCGGAGCACGAACGCACCGGCACCATGCTCACGGTGCATCTGGGCGACAGCCTGGCCGCGTGGTCTGGCGATGGCCTGCTCTTCAATGGATCAACTGATGACCGCTGCCTTTCCGCCGAGGTGCGCATTGGAACGCTGATGCTGCGCGTGCGTCGCCCCATCTGGCTCGCGCCGCGCGTTCAGAACCGATACCTCCGCGAAGGCTTCCATCCTTCGCTGGCCGCCCCCGAGGGCATCATCTGGGCCGCGCAGGTACCGGGCAGCCACGTCATCCGTGATCAAGAAGGCCGAGCGCTGTTCAACATAGCCTGGCGCGAAGGGGCGCTGGAGCTTGGTGCGTGGCTGTGGTGGCGCGGCGCCTTCATCGCCTGCTGCGCCGTGCTGATCCTTGCCGCGCTTTGGATGGCCTGTGCACGCGTACTGAAGCGGCATCGCTTCATTGCCGTGATGCTGTTCGTCGCTGTGTTGGCCCTCTGCCGCTGGGCAACGCTCACCTTCGGCCATACCGCGCCCTTCGATCGCTGGCCGCTCTTCGACCCGGCCGTGTATGCCACGGGCGCATGGTTCCCCTCGCTCGGCGACCTGCTGATCAACGCCATGCTCATGGCTGTGGCAGCCGCTTTCCTCTTCAGGGCCTCCGCGAACGCGAAGCCGCTCGCCTCAACCTGGCTGAGCACCCTGACCCTCGCATTGCCGGTGCTGCATGCGGCCATCATCACCCAGCTCATGATCGGCCTGGTGAGCAGCAGCACCATCGACCTGGACCTGTACCACATCCAAGGGCTCGGCGCCTTCGGATTCCTGGCCTTGCTCGCGGTGGCGCTGCTCCTGGCTGGCTGGTGCTTGAGCGCATTGGCGGCAACGAGGCTGCTGCCTTCTGATGCCCATGCGCGGGCATGGACACCCTTGCTGGGCGCCGGCGTTGCTTCGGTGATCATCCACCACCTGCTCGGCGTGCGGGATACGGCGCTCTTCCTGTGGCCGTTGGCGGCGCTTGCGCTATTCCTCGCCGCCAGGCCGCGCGGCTTCGGCTTCCTCCAGGGCGTCCTCCTCTTGCTGGTGCTCGCAAGCGCCAGCACCCACATCATCACCCGGCACATGGACAAGCGTGAGCGCAACGAACGCGTGGTGCTCGCCGAGCGACTGGCCCTGCGCGAGGACCCGGTGCTTGAGCAGCTCTTCCGCGATGCCGCGCCGTCCATCAGGGGCGATGCACGCCTGTACCGGCTGTTCACGAGCGGTGGCTACTGCGCTCCGGCGGATCTCCAGAAACTGGTGAAGGAGCCCTACTTCAGCGGCTATTGGGACCGCTTCGACCTGCGCCTGTTCGGCTTTGATGCCCAGGGCGAGCTCCGCTGCGCCACCGACCTGGAACCGCCGCTCGGCATCGCCGGTGACAGCGCATCGTTCCCAAGCGGCATCAGCGACATGCCCGACCTCTTCGTGGATGAGCGCATCGGTGGCGAGCTCTACTACCATGCGCGCATCGCCATCATGCCGAACGACAGCGCGCCGCCTGCCCAGCTGGTGGTCGAGCTGAAGCCGCGTTCGCTCTCGCAAGGCGCCGGATTCCCGGAGCTGCTGCTCTCCGGCAGCGATGAGCTCGCTCGGCGTACCGAGCGCTATTCACAGGCGCGCTACGTGAATGGCCTGCTGATGGACCGTCGCGGTTCGGGCACGATGCCACAGCGCTGGGCGCGGCCCCTGGCCGACGAGACCTGGTATGAGGAAAGCGGCATGGATTGCCTCGCCAAGGCGATCGGTGGCCAGGTGGTGATGGTGCTGGCCCTTCCTCTGCGCACGTGGCTCGACCGGATCACCACCTTCAGTTACCTCTTCACGCTCTTCGGGCTGATCATGCTGCTCGTGCTCGGCGCGCACGCAGCCGTTACCCGAAGGCTGCCCGACCTCGGCATCGGCACCAAGGTGAGGGCGGCCCTGGTGCTGTTCGCCATCACAGGGCTCCTCTTCTTCGGCGTCGGATCCCAGCGGCTGCTGAGCCGCCAATTCGAGGAGCGCGAGGCCTCCGCTTCACTCGACCGGGCGCGCGCCGTGAACCAGGAGCTGCGCCGCCGCATCGGCGATGAGCGCATCGATGGTGATGCCTATGCGGGCTACCTCGGCTACGTGCTGGGCCAATTGGGCAACACCTACTTCACCGACCTCACCCTCTACGCGCCCGATGGCCGATGGCTCGCCTCCACGCGCCCGCAGATGCTCACGCAGGGGCTTCTCGGTCCGCGCATGGACCATAACGCGTTCGCCCGGCTGGCCCTTTTCGCTCAGAGCGCATTCGTGCATCAGGAGCGCATCGGCGCGGCGAGCTATCGAACCGCCTACATGCCCGTGCTCGACAGCCAAGGGGCCCTCCAGGCCTACCTCGCCCTCCCGAGCTTCTCCGACCAGGCGCGCCAGAGCGAGGAGCGCGCGCAGCTGCTGG
>CAZJTB010000449.1:0-2742 GCA_964548485.1 uncultured Chryseobacterium sp.
GGGTGGTGGACGATCGCGCTACTCCACCGCCACGCTCACCTCCTTGACCGGTCCCACGCTGCCTTCTGTCGTCAACTCACGCACCGGCACCCACCGGTACAGCACCTTGGTGAGCAGCAGGAACATCACCGGCACGATCACCAGCGTGAGGAAGGTGGCGAAGACGAGGCCGAAGATCACCGTCCAGCTCATGGGGCCCCAGAAGATGGTGTTGTCGCCGCCCAGCACGAACTGCGGGTCCAGCTCGCTGAAGAGCGTGAAGAAGTTGATGTTGATGCCGATGGCCAGCGGGATGAGGCCCAGCACGGTGGTGATGGCCGTGAGCAGCACCGGTCGCAGGCGGCGCGCGCCGGCATCCTCGATGGTAGCCAGCACCTCGGCCATCGGCAGGCGCTGATCGGGGCGCAGCCCCAGCTCGGCCCGCCGGCGCTTCTGCAGCAGCAGCATGAAGTCCACCAGCACGATGGCGTTGTTCACCACGATGCCGGCCAGCGAGATGATGCCCACCATGGTCATCATGATCACGAACTCCATGCGGAAGATCACCAGGCCCAGGAACACGCCGATGAGCGAGAACACCACGCTGCTGACGATGATGGCCGGGATGGCCGCGCTGTTGAACTGCGCCACGATGATCATGAAGATGAGGAACACGGCGATCATGAGCGCGGTGCTGAGGAAGCTCATCTCCTTGGCCTGCTCCTTCAGCTCGCCGGTGAACTCGTAGGTGAAGCGCGGGTCCTTCGGATAGGCCTCGAAGGCGGCGATCACGTTGTTCACCACCTGCTCCTTGGCGAACTCGTTGGTGACGTTGCTGTGCACCTGCACCATGCGCTTCAGGTCCTTGCGCTTCACGGCGCTGTAGGTGCTCGTGTAGCGCGGCGTGGCCAGGGCGCTGATGGGCACCTGGCGGATCTGCCCGTTGGTCTGGTCGCGGAAGGTGACGCGCATGCCGGTGAGCACCTCGGGGTCGTAGCGGTACTCGTCCTTGAGGCGGATGTTCACAGGATAGTCGTCCTCGCCCTGCTTGTAGGTGCTCACCTCACGGCCGTAGAGCGCCGTGCGCAGGGCATCGCCGATGGCATAGGTGCTCACGTTATAGCGGCGCGCCTTCGCACGGTCGATCTGGATGGGCATCTCCGGCTTGCCCAGCTCCACATCGAGCTTCAGCTCCTCCACCATGTCGATGTGCTGGTCCTTGAGGAAATCGCGCACCTTCTCGCCCTCGGCGATCAGCGCGAGCACGTCATCGCCCTTGATCTCCAGGTTGATGGGCTTGGGCGTGGGCGGCCCGGCGGGGTCCTTGTCCACGATGAGGGTGACGCCCGGCACGCCGCGCACGGCTTCGCGGATCTCCTCCATCAGGTGCAGGGTGCGCATGCCGCGGCGCTCGGCGAACTTCACGAAGCTCACCTGCACGCGGCCCTTGTGCGGCGTGGCATCGAAGCTGGGGCCGCTCATGGGGTCGCTGGTGCCTTCGCCCACCTGCGCGATCACGCTGGTGACCATGAAGTTCCTCAAGCGCTGCTCCGTGCGCCCATCGGCGAGCGTATCAACCACCTGGTCGTTGTACTCCGGGCGCGCGAGCACCTCGAAGATGCGGCGCTCCACCTCGCGCGTGGTGAGGTTCGTCTCGTTGATGTCGGTGCCGATGGGCTTCTCGATGAACACGTTCACGTAGAGCGGCTCGTTCACCGGGAAGAAGAGCGTGTTGGGCGGGAAGACGCCCGTGAGCACGAAGGAGAAGATGAGCAGGCCCACGGTGCCCAGGAACATCCAGCGCGGCCGCTTGCCCTGGAGCGCCCACACGAGGAAAGCGCGGTAGCGCTGCTCCAGGCGCGGCATGGTGACGGTCTGGAAGCGCACGCTGGCCGGGTACAGCACGTAATGGTTCAGGTAGCCGAACAGGCCGAAGGCGAGCGCGAGGTTGCCCAGCGTGAAGAGGAAGGTGTTGCCGGCGAAATGCCCCGACAGGCTGAAGAGCAGGCCGAGGCCGGTCATCCAGCCGCCCACCTTGAAGGTGAGGAAGCGCGTGGGGCCCTCCTGCTTCACCTTCATGTAGCGCGAGGCGAGCATGGGGTTGATGATGAGGCCCACGAATAGCGAGCTGGCCAGCACCACCATGAGGGTGATGGGCAGGAATTTCATGAACTCGCCCATGATGCCGGGCCAGAGCAGCAGCGGGATGAAGACCGCCACGGTGGTGGCCGTGCTGGCGATGATGGGCCAGGCCACCTCGCCGATGCCGTTCTTGGCGGCACGCACGGGATCCTGCCCCTCGCTCATGAGGCGGTGGGTGTTCTCGATCACCACGATGCCGTTGTCCACCAGCATGCCCAGGGCGAGCACGAGGCTGAAGAGCACCATCATATTCAGCGTGTAGCCCAGGCTGTTGAGCACGATGAAGCTCAACAGCATGCTCATGGGGATGGCAATACCCACGAAGATGGCGTTGCGCAGGCCCAGGAAGAACATGAGCACGCCCACCACGAGCAGGATGCCGAAGATGATCGAGTTCTCCAGCTCATCCACCTGCGTGCGGGTCTGGTCGCTCATGTCGCCGGTGATGGAGACGTTGAGGTCGCGCGGGAGCACATCGCGCTGGAAGCGCGCGAGCTGCGCCTTCACGCTATCGCTGAGCACGAGCAGGTTCCTGCCGCTGCGCTTGATCACATCCACCATCACCACGGGCTGGCCGAACTCGCGGGCGAAGCTGGTGGGCTCCACGTAGGTGAAGGCCAC
>CAZJTB010000450.1:0-1241 GCA_964548485.1 uncultured Chryseobacterium sp.
GGGGCACCGCTGGGTAGCTATGTTCGGACGGGATAAGCGCTGAAAGCATCTAAGCACGAAGCCCACCTCAAGATGAGACTTCTTCTAAGGGCCGTAGAAGATTACTACGTTGATAGGCCACAGGTGTAAAGCCAGCAATGGCAAAGCCGAGTGGTACTAATTGCCCGTAAGCTTCCGATCCGGAAGATCGCTCTGTGGAACGATTCTCGGCTGTTCTTGTCCTGTCCAGCAACCTGTCATCGCATTGACGATTTCAGGTGACTTTAGCGGTGAGGTCCACCTCTTCCCATTCCGAACAGAGAAGTTAAGCTCACCAGCGCAGATGGTACTGGGCCAAAAGCCCGGGAGAGTATGTCGTCGCCGATCTGAGCCCCGACCAGCAATGGCCGGGGCTCTTTTTTTGCACCATTTTCGCCTTCATCGGCCCATGCGACACCTATTCATGCTCTTTGCCATTGCATGCGCCGCCTCCATGCAGGCCCAATTGGTTTCCGGCACCCTGGATCCTGAAGCCGCGAAGCCCGGTGCGTGGGTGAAGCTGCTGCGTACGCGCGGTGGAGAGCACTTCCCCATTGACTCCGCCCGTATCGACAAGCGCGGCGCATTCGCATTCAAGTTCCAGTATCGCCCGACGGGATTCTACCAGCTTGCCATCGCCGATGATCAGGTCGATATCATCCTGAACCCATCCGAGCCCGTCGCGGAACTCCACTTCGGGGGCCTGCCCCTCCGCGATCATGTGCAAGTGAAGTCCACTTTGGAGAATCAGCGGCTTTGGGAGTACAAGTACGCGAGTCGCGATTCCCAGGAGCGCTTGCGGCGCATACAAGGTCAACGCGCGCTGCTGGCGCCAAACGATCATGAGGCGTTGGCGCGGCTCGCTGAAGAGGAGGTTTCTGTGAATGCGAGGCTGGAAGCCACCCTCGGCCGGCTTGTGGCGCAGGACACGACTTCCTATTTCAGCAAGGTCATCCTCGTTGACCGGCGGCTCATGAAAGCCCTCCAGGAGGGTCCGAAGGCGGTGCGCGACGCCATGCCATGGGGCGATCCCTCCCTGGTTCGATCCTCCGTTTATCCGCGCGCCATCATGGCCGTGCTTCAGGCATCCACGCCCGCGCTGCCCGTGGTGCTGATGAGCGCGGTGGACTCCATCCTCTCGTGGGCGGCGCCCGATACCGCGTGCTGGGCCTTCGCCAGGCAGCATTTGGCCGACATCTTCAGCACCTACGGACCTGAGGAAG
>CAZJTB010000450.1:1251-2730 GCA_964548485.1 uncultured Chryseobacterium sp.
CAGCATATCGTTGATCGCTACATCGCCGGCCCCGGGGCACGGGTCCCTCCTGATTCCGGCTTGAAGAAGCTGGTATCCGAGCAGATGAAGGTCGCGATCGGCGCTCAAGCTCCGGATGGGGTCCTCCCATCGCCCATCACCGGGCGTTCCGAGCACTTGATTCCCTTGGCTCGAAACGCGCCGTTCACCCTGCTCTTCTTCTATTCGAGCACCTGCGATCACTGTCACGAGCAGATGGGGCCGCTGAATGCGCTTTACGCGCGCTATGCACCCAAAGGCCTTCAGGTGCTGGGGGTGGCGCTTGATGCCGACGAGGGTGAGTTCAGAAGGAATATCGAGGAGCGCGGGCTCGCGTTCCCGTGCTACAGCGAGTTGATGGCTTGGGGCTCCCCGGTGGCGCGCGCCTTCGCTGTGCGGGCCACGCCATGGTTCATCCTGCTGAACCGTGAGGGCCGCATCGTGGCCAAGCCGCATGATGCCGAAGAACTCGCGGAGATGCTGCCAACGCTATTGCCCTAACGGGAAGCGCCACTCGATGTGGTCTTCCGGCCACGATAGGGGTGGCGGCTGGCCTTGGAAGAAGCCGAATACAGTGCTGCCGGAACCGCTCATGGCCGCGTGCCTGGCGCCTGCTGCAATCAACTTCTCGCATGCTGACCTCACGGCCGGGCGGGTGCTGAAGACATAAGCTTCCATATCGTTCGGTGCCGCATCGCGCCATTGCTCCATAGGCAGCATGCTGAGCAGTGTGTGCAAGCCCTTCTCTGCGCCCGATGGTTTCATGTTGGCATAGACCTCAGCAGTTGGAACAGCCATCCCGGGGTTGACGAGGACCAGCCAATGACCTTCCAGATCAAGCCTGAGCGGCGCGAGCACCTCACCACGGCCCAAAGCCAGCTTGGGGCCGGGCTCCAGGAAGAATGGACAATCACTGCCCAGTTCGGTGGCCATGCCGTGCAGCACCTCACCGGGTGCTTGCAATCCGACCAATCTGTTCAACAGCATGAGCGCGTGCGCGCCGTCGCTGCTGCCCCCGCCGAGGCCGGCGCCCATCGGTATTGCCTTGTGCAGATGCATGCGCAGACCGGGAAGCGCGTGCTTGGCTCCAAGCTGCGCGTGCGCCCGCATCACCAGGTCGCTTTCCGGGTCGCCGGCAATGGTGAGCCCCGAGCGTGAATAGACCACCTGACCTCTCGGTATCGCCGGGTCAACGATCGCCTCAAGCGCATCGCACAGGGGCACCGGCAGCATCACCGTCTCGATGTCGTGGAAGCCGTCGTCCCGCTTGCGCACGATATTCAGGCCGATGTTGATCTTAGCGGGAGGGAAGGCGAGCACTTGCAGGTCTTGAGCGTGGGCGAAGGTACCGGCTCGTCTCCCGATCATCCTTCTACCTTCGTGCTCCCAATCCGCAGGCATGGAGACCTTTCTTGAATTCGAGAAGCCCATCCAAACGATCATCGAGCAGATCGAGAAGCT
>CAZJTB010000451.1:0-2723 GCA_964548485.1 uncultured Chryseobacterium sp.
CATTCGGCTCTCGCCAATCGGCCACCACGCCCTTCGCGCTGATCGCATGGAACAGGTCCTTGCCTTTGCCGTGCGCCACGATGCTCAACTGGCAACCGCGTTTAGCTGCATCGGACGGCGTGATCACTTCAAGGCTCGCTCCGGTCACCTTCGCTGTCTCTCCGATGATGAACGCCAGGTAGCCGGTGAGTTGTTCGCTCTTCGCACGCAGCTTCGCGATGCCCGCGCGATCGAATTGCTCCAACGCTATGCGATGCACCGCCATGCTGAAGACCGGCGCGTTGCTCACCTGCCAGGCCTCGGCGGTGGGCATGGGCTTGAAGGTGCGCTCCATCTTGAAGCGCTCGTGCTTATCGTGCCCCCACCAGCCAGCGAACATGGGGAAGCCTTTGCCATGATGGCGCTCGTGAACGAAGGCCCCGGCCACGCTGCCCGGGCCGCTATTCAGGTACTTGTAGGTGCACCATGCGGCGAAGTCGGCGTTCCAATCGTGCAGCTTGAGATGCAGGTTGCCGGCCGCATGCGCGAGGTCGTATCCAGCGAATGCGCCAACACCGTGCGCGGCCTTGGTGATCGCGGCCATATCGAAGGCCTGGCCGGTGTAGAAGTTCACACCGCCGAAGCAGACCAGCGCGAGCGAATCGCCAAGCTCCTTGATGCGCGCGACGATGTCCTCCGTGCGGAGCGTGTGTTCGCCCGCACGGGGTGCCACTTCGATCAGGTCCATGTCCGGATCCCCGCCATGAAAGGCGATCTGCGAGGCGAAGGCGTAGGTGTCGCTGGGGAAGGGGCGCTGCTCGGTGAGGATCTTCCTCCGCTTCCCCATGGGCTGATAGAAGCTCACCAAGAGGAAATGCAGGTTGCTGGTGAGCTGGTTCATCACCACCACTTCGCTCTCCTTGGCGCCTACCAGCCGCGCGGTCATGCCGGTGAGCTCCTCGTGATAGCTGTACCACGGATGCTTCGCCTTGCCGTGCCCTTCCACCCCGAGCGCCGCCCAATCGTCCAGTTCCTGCTTCAGCGCGGCCGCCGCGCCTTTGGGCTGAAGGCCAAGCGAATTCCCGGTGAAGTAGATCACGGGCCGGCCATCCTTCTGCGGGAAATGGAACTCATCGCGGAAGGCGCGTAGTGGATCGGAAGCGTCCTGCGCGCGGGCGAAGTCAAGGGTATTGAGGAAATCAGGCATGCGGGCTGACCTGCCAGTGGCAGGAGGCGAAAGTAGCGGTGACAGCCAAGCGGGGTCTGAGCGCGGTCAACCCATGCCGCCAAGGAGGGCGAGCAGCGGAATGAGCGCGATGCTGCCATCGAGCAATAACCAATGCGCCCAGCCGCGCTCAGGAGACGCGGAAGCGATGAGCAAGGCGCATCCGGCCAGCCCGAGCACGGGCATGAGACGAAAGAGGTCCTGATGGCCGTGAGCGGTCCAGAGCGCACGGAGCACGAGTGCCGCAGCCAGCGGCAGCAGCAAGAGCAGAGCGATCACCTTGGCCGAGCGGGTTCCGAGCAGCTGCGGTAAGGTGCGCAGGCCGGGCGGATCAACGTGCGAGTCGCGCACATCGAAGGCGATGGCGATGGCCCAATAGAAGCAGCCCAGCACGGGCATGAGCATCAAGGCCAAGCCGCTCAACCCATCCGCTGCCAGCAGCACCGTGCCCCCGGCCCACACCCAGGCCACCAGCAGCGATTTCAATCCCGGCACGGAGCGCAAGCCGACCGCCCTTGCCCCGAAGCGGAATGGCGTGACGTACGCCAGAGCGGGAATGATCACCGGCCACAGGCGCACGAGGACATCAGGCAGCTCATCGGCCAGGCAGCCCAGTGCGACCGCCGTGCAGGCAGCCACCAGGCCGTACATGGCCTTCGCGTGCATGCGATACCACGCGAACAGCGGCACCTCGGCCAGCGCTGCTTCGCGCGAGCGCATCAGCCGAGCATAGCCGTAGCACGCGAATGCGGCGAGGAAGGCAGCGGCGATCCTGCCCAAGCCGGGATCACCCAGCCATTGCGCTCCGATCCACCACACCTGCAGCGCCGCGCCGAGCGCCAGCACCGCATGCCCCTGGACCACGAACCTCAGCAGCGGGCTCTTGATCCCGTGGCTCATGACTAATCGTAACCCTCCAGGTTGGGGTTGATGAACACCTGCCGCACCACCAGGCCCACGGCCACGCCGGCTGCTGTGCTCAGCATGCTGCGCACCACACGCTTGGTGCGGCCCACCTTGGCATAGCCCCACGCATAGTTCGGCTCGCCCTCCAGGTAGGGATCGGTGAGCGAGCCCTTGGTCACGTGCACGCGCGGCAGGATCATGACCGCCCCATAGAGCGGCGGGAGGAACAGCGAGTTCACCTCCAGGTTGGCCGCGATGGTGGCGCCCGCCCCCACCAGGAAGCCGCCCCAGATGGCGATGCGCGGCTTGTAGCCCGCCCGCGCATCCTGCTCGCCTTTGATGAACCAGCGCATCTCCTGAATGGTGAGCTCGTTGCCGAACACCGTGTCCTGGAAGTACCAGATGCGCTCCTTGCCCAGGCTGTCGGTCACGCTGAAGACATTCTCGGTGGGCTCCGACCGCTCCTTCGTGCGCCCGTTGCGGCCGAACTCCACGTAGCGCACCTCCAGGGTGCTCTGGCCGAGAACCTTCGTATGGATGAGCTCCCCGTTCATGAGGAGGATGCGGTCCGGCTTGAAGGGCGTGAGCTGCGCGCGGCCCGCCCCGGCGGAAA
>CAZJTB010000452.1:0-2720 GCA_964548485.1 uncultured Chryseobacterium sp.
CCAACAAGAAGAAAGCGACCAAGTAGGGGCGCAGCATGATGCGCCCCCTCCTGGGCGCGCGTGAACCAACCCCGACCAATCGAAACGACAATGGCAAAGCAGGAAAAGAGCGGCGGCGCCGCCGGCAAGAAGAAGAAGAAGAACGTGGTGGTCGAGGCCTTCGGCCAGGCCCATATCCAGGCCACGTTCAACAACCTGATCATCAGCCTCACCAACAACAAGGGCGAGGTGATCAGCTGGTCCTCTTCCGGAAAGCAGGGCTTCCGCGGAAGCAAGAAGAACACCCCCTACGCCGGGCAGGTGAGCGCCGAGGAGGCCGCTCGCGAGGCCTTCGAGCTGGGCCTGCGCAAGGTGAAGGTGTTCGTGAAAGGCCCCGGAGGCGGCCGCGAGAGCGCCATCCGCGCGCTGCACAACAGCGGCGTGGAGGTCACCGAGATCGTCGACATCACCCCCATGCCCCACAACGGCTGCCGTCCGCCCAAGAAGCGCCGCGTCTAACCATTAACCAACCTGTAGGGGCGCGAAGGACGCGCGCTCCGTTGTCGGTGCGGGAAAGAAGGCCGCACCCAAATCGAAGACCATGGCACGATACACCGGACCCAAGACACGGATCGCCCGCAAATTCGGCGAGGAGATCCTCGGCCCCAGCAAGTGGATGGAGCGCAAGCCCCACGCGCCGGGCCAGCATGGCCTCAGCAAGCGCCGCGGCAAGCAGAGCGAATACGCCACCCAGCTGAAGGAGAAGCAGAAGGCGAAGTACACCTACGGCATCCTTGAGCGCCAGTTCGAGAAGATCTTCCACACGGCGGCCAGCAAGAAGGGCATCACCGGTGAGGTGTTGCTGCAGCTCTGCGAAGCGCGCCTGGACAACACGGTGTTCCGCCTGGGCATCGCCCCCACGCGCCGCGCCGCACGCCAGCTGGTGAGCCACGGCCACATCACCGTCGATGGCAGCGTGGTGAACGTGCCCAGCTACACCCTGCGCCCCGGCCAGAGCGTAGCCGTGCGCGAGAAGAGCCGCTCCCTCGAGACCATCACCAACAGCCTCAGCAGCAGCAGCCGCCGATTCGACTGGCTCGAATGGAACGGGGCCAGCATGAGCGGCAGGATCCTGAACCTGCCCGAGCGCGCGCAGATCCCCGAGACCATCCGCGAGCAGCTCATCGTGGAACTGTACTCCAAGTAGCCGTGAGCGGCCGCCGGTTGCCCGTTGTCAGGCAGCCGATGGCCAGTATGGACAAGGACTGACAACGGACAATCGACCACTGACAACGAACAACAAGCAACCCCACATGCCCATCCTCGAATTCCAGCGTCCTGACAAGGTCACCATGATCGAGAGCGACGAGAAGCGCGGCACCTTCGAGTTCCGCCCCCTCGAGCCCGGCTACGGCATCACCATCGGCAATTCGCTGCGCCGCATCCTGCTCAGCAGCCTGGAGGGCTATGCCATCACCAGCGTCCGCATCGAAGGCGTGGACCACGAGTTCACCACCATCAAGGGCGTGATCGAGGACATGACCGAGATCGTGCTCAACCTCAAGCAGGTGCGCTTCCGCCGCCAGCTGGAGGACAGCAGCAACGAGCGCGTGAGCATCACCATCACCGGCAAGGACAGCTTCACCGCCGGCGACATCGGCCGCCAGACCACCGGCTTCCAAGTGCTCAACCCCGAGCTCGTCATCTGCCGCATGGAGTCCGGCGTGAAGCTCCATGTGGACCTCATGGTGGGCAAGGGCCGCGGCTACGTGCCCGCCGACGAGAACAAGACCAACGCCCCCGTGGGCACCATTTTCATCGACAGCATCTTCACGCCCATCAAGAACGTGAAGTACACCGTGGAGAACACCCGCGTGGAGGAGAAGACCGACTACGAGAAGCTCACCATCGAGGTGGTCACCGACGGCAGCATCACCCCGAAGAACGCCCTGCAGGAGGCCGCCAAGATCCTCATCCATCACTTCATGCTCTTCAGCGACGAGCGCATCAGCCTCGACCTGGAGGAGCGCGTGCAGGAGGAGAGCTTCGACGAGGACAGCCTGCACATGCGCCAGCTGCTCAAGACCAAGCTCGTTGACATGGACCTGAGCGTGCGCGCCCTCAACTGCCTGAAGGCTGCTGACATCGAGAACCTCGGCGACCTGGTGAGCTACAACAAGAACGACCTGTTGAAGTTCCGCAACTTCGGCAAGAAGAGCCTCACCGAGCTCGAGGACCTCGTGGAGAACAAGGGCCTGAGCTTCGGCATGAACCTGAGCAAGTACAAGCTGGACAAAGAGTGATCAATTGCAGGTTGAGGGTTGGAGCTTGGCAAGGTTGAGGGTTGAGCCCAACCCCCAACCGGCAAAGCCGAATCAACCTTCAACCCACAACCGAGAAAGACGATGAGACACGGAAACAAGAACAACGCGCTCGGCCGCAAGAAGGCCCACCGCGACGCCCTGCTGAGCAACCTGGCCGTTTCGCTGATCAGCCACAAGCGCATCGAGACCACGCTGGCCAAGGCGCGTGCCCTGCGCCGCTTCGTGGAGCCCATCATCACCCGCAGCAAGGATGATAGCACCACCAGCCGCCGCATGGTCTTCGCCGACCTGCAGAGCAAGGAGGCCACGGCCGTGCTCTTCCGCGATGTGGCGCCCAAGGTGGCGCAGCGCCCGGGCGGCTATACGCGCATCATCAAGCTCGGCAACCGCTTCGGCGATGCCGCCGAGATGGCCATG
>CAZJTB010000453.1:0-2717 GCA_964548485.1 uncultured Chryseobacterium sp.
CAAGCTGGAGACAGGCCGCACCCATCAGATCCGTGTGCATATGCAGTGGATCGTCCATCCGCTGTTCAATGATGCGGCCTACGGCGGCGACCGGATACTGAAGGGCACCACCTTCACGAAGTATCGCCAGTTCGTGGAGAATTGCTTCGAGCTGCTGCCGCGTCAGGCCCTGCATGCGCGCACGCTCAGCTTCGATCATCCCGCCACCGGCAAGCGCATGCACTTCGAGAGCCCGTTGCCAGCCGATATGGAGGCGGTGCTGGCCAAGTGGCGCACCTATACCGGCGCCAATCCGCGCGCTGCGGAAGAGGAGTGATCAGCCACGGATCATCTTGCCGCTCCCGGTGCGCTGGATGCGGCGCAGCGCCTGCACCCGTCGCGGCCACTCATGCGGATGCAGCGCGGCCATCACCTTCTCCATCACCTCGGGCAGCACCTGCTCCTGGGGCAGCTCGGTCTCCAGCACCAGCATCACCGCCTGGCCGAGCGCGGGGTCGGGCACGTGAGTGAAGTAGTGCGGGTAGGGGATAAGCCCGGCGGTCTTCGCCTCGAGCTGCTCGGGGAAGATCTTCTTGCCGCCGCTGAGGATCACGTGGTCGATGCGGCCGAGCCAGCGGAAGCGCGTGTCGTCGATCAATTCCACGAGGTCGTTGGTCACGTGCTGCTTGGTGCTGAGGTGCGGCGTGTACACCACCAGGCAGCCACGCGGATCGCGGGCGAAATGGCATCCGCCCAGCGCGGTGAAGTGCTCCTCGGGCGATGGGCCGTTGATGCGGCGGATGGCCACGTGCGTCACGGTCTCGGTGCTGCCGAAGCTCTGGAACACCCGTGCGTCGAGGGTGCGGATGTCCTCCAGCAGGGCGTTGCTCACGGGACCGCCGCCGAGCAGGATGGTCTCGAACTGCCGCTCCACGCGCGCACGGTCCTCCTGGATGGCGCGGTGCAGCTGCAGCGGCACCATGGCGGTGAAGGTGAAGCGGTCGGGCACCTTCAGGTTGTCGAGCACGCTGCCGCGCGGGTCGATGAAGTGGATGTCAAGGCCCAGCACGAAGGCCCGCACGAGCATCATCTTGCCCGCGATGTATTGCGCAGGCAGGCAGTGCAGCACGCGGTGGCCGGGCAGGACGTTGAAGGTCGCGCCAGTGAGGCGCGCGCTCATGGCGAGGTCGCGCTTGGAGATGGTGAAGCGCTTAGGCGGACCGGTAGTGCCGCTGGTGGTGGCCGCAAGGTTGCCATGAGCGTAGAACCCCGCCAAGGTCATGCGCAGTTCACGCTCCCAGTCCTGTTCCAGTCGGCCATTGCGCTTCTCCAGCGATAGGAGGAAATCGAAGCCTGCGCGCTCCACGCCATCCACCGTGATGCGCTCGAAGGCCTTGGCGAGGGGCGGATAGGGCGAGCGCGCGGCCATCAGTCGAGCAGCGAGAGGTCCCACTCCGCCTCGGGGCGGTAGCGCAGGAAGCCCCGCTCGGCCAGCAGGGGCGAGGGGATGTTGTTCGCGTACACCTTGCCCGTGCCGAGGCCTTGGGCAGTGGTGACGTTTAGCGTGGCCGTGAACTGCGCGATGGCGTTGAGGCCGATGCTGCTCTCGAGCGCCGAGGTGATCCACCAGCCGATGCCGCGCGCCTGCGCCAGGTCGATCCACTCACGCGTTGCGTTCCATCCGCCCACGAGGCTGGGCTTGATCACGATGTGCTGCGGCTTCACGTGGTCGAGCAGGTCCACCTTCGCATCACGGGTATTCAGTCCGATGAGGTCCTCATCGAGCGCGATGGGGATGGGCGTGGCCTCGCAGAGCTCCTCCATCACCTCGTACAGCCCGGGCGCCACGGGCTGCTCGATGCTGTGCACCTGCAGGTCGGCCAGTCGCCTGAGCACCTCGGGGGCCTGCTGCGCGCTGAACGCGCCGTTGGCATCCACACGGAGGGTGATGGCATCCGGGCCGAACTCCTTGCGCACGGCGCGCAGCAGCTCCAGCTCATCGTCGATGCCGATGGCGCCGATCTTCATCTTCACCGTGGTGCAGCCGCCCTCGATCTGCTCGCGGATGCGCTGCTTCATGGTGGTCTTGTCGCCCATCCACACCAGGCCATTGATGGGGATGCCTTGCCGGCCCAGCGTGAAGTCCGAGGGGAAGAGCGTCTTGGTGCCGCCCGATTCCAGGTCGCGCAGGCATTGCTCAACGGCGAAGCGCACGCTCGGCACCTCGGCCAGGTCGGTCGCGATACGCTCCGCCCAGTTGTCGGTGCGCTCGCAGAGCTCGGTGAGCTTCAGCCTCACATCGGCGGGGAACTCCTTGCTGTGGCCGGGGAAGAGCGCGGCCTCGCCGATGCCTTTCAGCTGCGGCTGGTCCTCGTGCCACGCGATCAAATACCAGACGGTTCGCGCGGTGATGGGGCCCTTCGAGGTGCCGAGCTCGAAGCGTGGCTGCAGCGTGCGCTCGATCCAGCGGGCCTTGATCATGCGGCAAGGATAAGCCCGGCGCTGAAGGCGAGCGCGGTGAAGAAGGTGGCCAGCGCGAGCTTCTTCAGCTGCGGGTCGAGCCCGGCGGGATCGTGCGCGCGCAGCACCGTGCGCAGGTGCGTGCCCAGCGCAGGGAAGGTGATGAGCCAGCCCCATTGCGGCATGGCGCGGAAGGTGAGGGCGGTGAAGGCGATGAGGCTCGTGAGCCCGCCCATGACGAGGAGGCCGTGGTAGCCCTTGGCGCCATCGAAGCCCAT
>CAZJTB010000454.1:0-2717 GCA_964548485.1 uncultured Chryseobacterium sp.
CGGGCGACCGGTGCAGGTGCCGGAGGCCGAGCCCACCAACGATGAGGAGCGCCGCCGCTACGATGGGGCGCTGCGGCGCCGGCAGCTGCGCCTGATCCTCAGCAACAAGATGAGGCCCGAGGAGGCCACCGAGCTGAAGAAGCTGTTCGCCTGATCACAGCCCCTCATCCAGGCTGAATCCATCGAAGAGCTCGCCCGTGGCCGTGTCGTGCGCGCGCAGGCCCAAGTGCCGAAGAAGCGCGCCGATGCAGGCAGCGCTCAGCTCGCCGCCATGCACATGCGCCACCATGTAGCGCACCTGCTCCGCATCCTCCATGTGCAGTTGGATGCTGATGTCGATGCCCTCGGCCTTTGCGAAGAGCCAATCATTGTCCACGCGGTCGATGAAGGGGATGGCCTCGCGCACCTGGATGATGAGCGCCTCACGGTCGCCGATGGGCTTGGGCAGGAACCCCTCTGGCACATCGCTGATGGACGCCACATCGGGCAGGTCCTGGATGAAGATGTCCCAGCTCATGGCTTGGCGAGTTCGGCGATGCGGCGAAGATCCTGCTGCTCCATGCAATGGAAATGGCCCTTGGGGCATTGGTCGTAGCCGATCTTGCTGCACGGTCGGCAGCGCAGGCCTGCGACCTCGCTGATGCGTGCGCGCTCCGGATGCTGCGGCTGATACGGACCCATACCGAAAAGCGGCACCGTGTTTCCCCACACGCTCACCACCGGCTTGGCGAAAGCGCAGGCGATGTGCATGGCGCCGCTGTCGTGCGCGATCACGCTGCGCGCCTGCTTGATCAATGAGGCGCTTCCCAGTATGTCATGGCGGCCCGTGGCATCGAAGACACGTCCGCCGATGGCATCGCCGATGGCACGCGCCGCCGATAAATCCTCCTTGCCGCCGATGAGTACGATGGGCCCCTCGATGAGCCGTGCCAGCTCGATGAGGCGGTGCTGCGGCAGTCGTTTGGTGGCATGCGCCGCGCCGATGGCCAGGGCCGTGTAGCCGGCCTGGTGCGAAGAAGGGAGCGATGCCATGGGCACTTCACGATCGGGCGGCAGGAAGAGATCAAGCCCCCGGCCGTCGTTCTTTATGCCGAGGTGGGCCACGGTGCTGAGGTAACGGTCCACGATGTGCTGGCGCGGCATGCGGCCGATGCGCAGGTTCACCAGCAGCCACTTCTCGATGTTGAGCTTGGGGAAGCTTCGCGCCGGAACGCCCAGCACGCGCTTGATGCGCGCCGTGCGCAGGTTGTGGTGCAGGTCGATCACCGCATTGAAGCGCTCCGGCTTCAGGCGTGCGATCAGGCCGCCCAGGTCGTCGCCCAGCTCATGCACCTTGTCCACATGCGGGCTGAAACGCACCAGGTCGGCGAAGGCGGACTTGGTGGCGTAGTGGAGTTCCACGCCCGGGACCTGCTCCTTCAGGCCGCGCAGCACCGGGCTGGTGAGCACGATGTCGCCAATGGACGAGAAGCGGAGGACGAGTAGCTTCATCGGGGGCGAAGTTGGGGGTTGGAGGTTGATGGAGGTTGAGGGTTGGGGGTTGATGGCGGCTGGGTGTTGGAGGTTGATGGTTGCACGTTGAAAGTGGTTGGATGTTGAAGCATGTCCCGGCTCATGGCCGGGCTGACAGGTTGAGGGTTGTAGGTTGGCAGCGACCTTTGCGCTGGCCGATTCAATCAGGCATTCAACCCCCAACCTGCATTCTTATCAACCTCCAACGCTCAACCGGCATTTGGTACTGATCGATACGCACGCCCATCTATACAACCCGCAGTTCGACAAGGACCGCGAGGCCATGCTGGCGCGTGCCCTGGAAGCGGGCGTCACCAAGCTGTTCCTTCCCAATGTGGATCATGAGAGCATCGCCGCCATGGATGCGCTGGCCGCCGCGCATCCCGACCGTTGCTTCGCCATGATGGGCCTGCACCCCTGCTCCGTGGGCGCTGACAATGCCGCTGCGCTGGAGCAGGTGGAGCGCCTGCTGCGCACAGGGCGCTACTGCGCCGTGGGCGAGATCGGCATCGACCTGTACTGGGACAAGACCTTCCTCGCGCAGCAGCAGGAGGTGTTCCGCCAGCAGGTGCGCTGGGCCAAGGAGCTGGGGCTGCCCATCGCCATCCACTGCCGCGAGAGCTTCAACGAGGTGATCGCCATCGTGGAGGAGGAGAACAGCGATGCGCTCTGCGGCGTGTTCCATTGCTTCACCGGCACGCCGGAGCAGGCGCGGCGCGTGATCGCGCTGGGCGGCTTCTATTTGGGAATTGGCGGCGTGATCACCTATCCCAAGGGCGGCCTCTTCGAGACCATGCGCGCGTTGGGCGCCGAGCATTGCGTGCTGGAGACCGATGCCCCCTACCTGGCGCCGGTGCCCCATCGCGGCAAGCGCAACGAGAGCGGCTACCTGCCCCACATCGCCGCCAGGCTGGCCGAGGCCACGGGCAGTAGCGTTGAGGAGGTGGCACGCATCACCACCGCGAACGCGGAGCAACTTTTCAAGCGATGAGCGCCAGCATCCTCCTGATCTACACCGGCGGCACCATCGGCATGTGGGCCGATCCGCGCACCGGAGCCCTGCGCCCCATGGACATGTCGCATCTGGAGGAGCAGGTGCCCGAGCTGGAGCGCATCGGGGTGCGATTGGAGAGCACAGCCTTCGAGCGGCCCATCGACAGCAGCGACATGCGGCCGGCGGATTGGGTCCGCATCGCGCGCATCAT
>CAZJTB010000455.1:0-2029 GCA_964548485.1 uncultured Chryseobacterium sp.
CCTTGATCTCCACCCGGCGGTTGGCCTCGCTCTCCTCCTTGTTCTTCGGACTGGGGTAGAGCATCTGGGAATTCCCCAAGCCCACGTACGAGAGCCGGTTCGGCTCCACATCGTTCACCACGAGGAAGTCATACACGGTCTTAGCGCGGGAAGTGCTCAGGTCGATGAATTCCTTCTTGTTCTTGAAGGTGGGCCCGTTCACATGGCCCTCGATCTCTATGCGCACCTTGGGGTTGAGCTGCAGGAAGCGCAGCAGCAGCAGCAGGCTGGCCTCGCTCTGGCGCATCACCTTGTCCTCATTGCCCACGAAGCGGATGTCATCGAGCACCACGCGCTCACCGGCGCCCACGGGATTCAGCTTCACCTCCACCTTCACCTCGGGCTCGGTGCTGCCCTTCACGCGCACGGTCTGGAACATGTAGCCGGGCCGCACGCAACCGATCTTGAGGTTGCGGTACATGTCCATCTCGAACTGGTAGGTGCTCTTGCCCTTGGCCTCCACCACCTCATTGAAGCGCATGCCGTCGATGGTGAGGCTTGCATCAACGGGCTTGCCGGTCTTGCCATCCACCACGGTGATCTGCAGTTGCTGCTTCTTCTTCCGGTCCTCCTCGGGCTCCGGCTCGGGTGGCGGTGGCGGCGGGTCGTAGTGGAACTTGATGGTGTAGCCCGCCAGCGGACGGTTCTGGTAGTCGATGGCGATGTAGAAGAGGTCGCCCTGCTTCACGTCGATGGCACGGCTGAAGCTGCTGCCCACGCCGCTGCGCACGTAGTCGTCGGGGGCATCCTTGCGCAAGCCGCAGATGCTCTTGTTGCTCTTGTCGTTGCGCGAGATGTTGCTGCGGATGGGCATCACCTGCTTGCTGGCGATCTTGTCGCAAATGCCAGGGATGGCGCCCTCGAAGACCAGGAAGTCGATGTCGTCCTCGATGTTGTCTGGGATGATGCTGAAGCTGAGCGTGGTGGTGGCCGGGCTGCGGAACTTGTACCAGGTGCTGTGGTGCTCGCGCTCGAACCATTGCTTATGGTCGCTGGGGTTCTCCTTGATCTCGAGCTTGTTGCCGAAGCCGCGCACGGCCTGCGGCTGGTGATAGACCGAATCAGCGATGAAGATGGCGCCGGAGCAATCGCCGTTCTCCTGCGTGAGCGGAGTGGCGGTGCGCTGCGCCAGCGCGGTATGCGCGAACGCAGCAACGACCAGCATGGAGAGACTGCGGGCCAATTTCACGGCCCGTTCATACGGGAAAGACCTGTTTGGGTTCAGTAGGCGAGAGTGGTGGCCAACCCTCATTGGTGAACCACTGGGCCGCTGCCGACCTAATTTCGCCACAATAAGCCGCCCAGCATGACCACCCTGATCCTTCGCAGCCGGAAGAAATCGGCCCTCAAGAAACTGATGGTGCTCGCTGCGGAACTTGAGGTGGAAGTGACTGCCTTGGGTGAGGAGCAGAAAGAGGAGCTGGCCATGCTCAAGGCCATTCAGGAAGGCATGCGCAGCCCGAGGGTTTCTCGCGAGGCCGTGATGCGCTCACTGAGCCGTTGATGAAGATCGCGTTCCGCAGTTCCTTCCTGAAGGACCTTGGCGCCATCACGGATGCCAAGCTGAAGAAGCGCATCGCGGAGGTGATTGAAGAGGTGGAAACAGCCGAACGCTTAATCGACATCGGTGGCATGAAGGCGCTCACCGGTCAACAGGGCTTCCACCGCATTCGCGTTGGATCGTACCGTATCGGGGTCACGGTGAGCAACGACACGGTGGAATTCGTGCGCTGCCTGCATCGGCGGGAAGTGTACCGCTTCTTCCCGTAGCGCTTGGGCTAATGGCTTGGCTTGGTTTAGTACCCTAGGCTACTCCCCAACCACCGCTCCATCCACTCCGTGCTCTCGCCCTTTCTGCGCGCGAGGTCTTCCACCTGGTCCCTGGACACGCGGCCCACGCCGAAGTACTTGGCCTGGGGGTGCGCGAAGTACCAGCCGCTCACGGCCGCTGCCGGGCTCATGGCCAGGCCTTCGGTGAGGGTGATGCCCG
>CAZJTB010000455.1:2077-2708 GCA_964548485.1 uncultured Chryseobacterium sp.
CAGGCTTCTCGGTGTGGTCGGGGCAGGCGGGGTAGCCGGGAGCCGGACGGATGCCTTGGTACTCCTCCTTGATCAACTGCTCGTTGGTGAGGCGGTCGGTCTCGTAGCCCCAGAGTTCTTCGCGCACGATCTCGTGCAGCTTCTCGGCAAAAGCTTCGGCAAGTCGATCCGCGAGGGCTTTCAGGAGGATCGCGCTGTAGTCGTCGTGCGCTGCCTCGAAGCGTTTCACGCGCTCGTCAACACCATGGCCTGCGCTCACCGCGAAGCCACCGAGGTAGTCGGGTGTGCCCTTGGGGGCGATGAAGTCCGCGAGGGCGAGGTAGGGTACACCGGGCGCCTTCTTGCTCTGCTGGCGGAGGGTGTGGAAGCGGCCGATGACCTTGGTGCGTGCACCATCTCCGTATAGCTCGATGTCGCGAGCCCCCCCCGAATTCGCAGGCCAAATACCTGCTACACCGTGCGCCTGGATCCACTGCTCCTTCACGATACGGTCCAGCATCTTCTGCGCATCGGCGTAAAGCTGCGTGGCCTGCTTGCCCACCACCTCGTCCTCCAGGATGCGCGGGAACTTGCCGGCCAGCTCCCAGGCCATGAAGAAGGGCGTCCAGTCGATGTAGGGCACCAGCTCGGC
>CAZJTB010000456.1:0-2708 GCA_964548485.1 uncultured Chryseobacterium sp.
TGATGCCATCCGCGTATGGCGATGAACGGAAGCTTTCGCGGGCACTGCATGCCCAGTACAAGCAGGTCTTCCCCACCCCGGCATCCCGCATACCGCTGCATACCCTGGTGAAGGAACTGCTGGATGCCGGTCCTTTCTGGGCCGCCCAATGGAGCCAGGTGCACCGACTGCGCGGCATCCCCACCCTGCTCTGCTGGGGCATGCAGGACCGCTTCTTCCCGGCGGGCCTGCTGGAGCGCTGGAAGCAGGCCCGGCCGCACGCGCAGGTCGTGACCTTCCATGGGGCAGGGCATTTCGTGCACGAGGAGGCGCGGGAAGGCTTGACTGATGCCATGCGTTCCTTCATGCGAGACCACCGCTGCTGAACCGGGGCAGATACTCAATTCGGCCATGGGGTACTTTCGACCCATGCGCCGCAACATCTTCTTCGCATCCATCGCGCTCGCAGCCCTCAGCGCTTCCGCCCAGTCCCGTTCCAATTTCGCCGGTCCCGACCAATTCATCTGCGGCACATCCGCCTTCATGCAGGCCAACCCGCTGGGCGCGGGCGAAACGGGCTTCTGGTCGGTGGTGCAGGGCACGGCCGAATTCATCGCGCCGGGCTCGCCCACCTCACCCGTCATCGGCCTCTCGTTCGGCGAGAACGTGTTGCGGTGGACCATCTACGCCACTGGCGGGCCGGTATCCGACCAAGTGGCCGTTTGGTGCTACAACAGCGCCATGCCGCTGGCCGATGCCGGCCAGGATCAGACCGTGGGCCATTGGCCGGGAACCACCACGCTGAACGCCACGCCACCGATCGCGCCGGGCACCTGCTTCTGGGAGGTCATCAGCGGCAGCGCGGTCATCGCCGAGCCCAACAATCCGCAATCCGCCGTGAGCGGCCTGGGCGCGGGCATCAACATGCTGCAATGGAACTGCGATAACGGCCCTTGCGGCAGCAGCAGCGACCTGATGGCGATCGATGCGGTGGTGGGCGTGCAGGAATGGATGCATGCGAACGGCGCCATCCGGTACGATGTCGAACAGCACGCCCTGCGGCTGCCAAACGGATGCCAGCCCAGCCAGGTATTGATAATGGACGGGCAGGGACGCCTCGCGCAAGCCTTGCGACCATCCGCTGCCACGGAGCTATTGTGGCTAAGCGAAATGCCGCAAGGGCCCTATGCCGCCGTGGCCATTTGCGCCGATGGCGCGCGAGCCATCCGCTTCGTGATGTGCCGCTAAGGATAATGCGCCAACCCTGTGCGCACCGGTTGCCGCGCCATGGCTGCAGCACGAACGTTTGCCTTGCGCCTCCTGCCTAGGGCAATTGTTCCAGACGGACATTCGTCGGTATGCTCCCGCCGATATTCACCAGGATGGGGTCCCGATCGTTGCTCTGCCCAACGTACTTCACTTGGCCATCCAGGTTCACATCCTCCAGGAAATAGCCGGATGCCACATTCGTGGGCACGCTGCCGCCAATGCGCACCAGGAGGGGGTCGCGATCATTGCTATCGCCCACGTACTTCAGGCGCGAATCCTGCTGGACATGGCCCGACCAGAGCGTGGCCTTGGATCCACCGTTGACGATGCGCCGCGCCTCGGTGCCATACACGGGCGTTGCCGGCGCGCTGAGGTCCAGATCGGTGATGTTGGCATCCAGCGCCAAGGCCGTGCCGCTCATCACCCCAAGGTGATTGCGGTGGCGCACCGCAATGCGATACGTTCCTTCAACGACCATGAACCTGAGGAGGGAACTCCGATCGGCCTGAACAACGGAGCCATCGCGAAGCAGCAATGCGCTCATGCTGGCCACAACTTGGCTTGGATCGACATCCAGGCGAAGCTCCACCACGACCCAGTCCACGATCGCGGCGGCGCCGGTGATGGCCAAGGCCGTGAGATCGATCGTCTCGCCACCGCCACCGCCAACATGGGTGTATCCCATAGCCGTATAGGGCTCCGTGAGCGGGAAGTCCGGCAGTGCGCGCAGCGCATCGTTCATCAGCCCTGTGGCGGGGTTGTAGGGTCCCTCGAGCGCCACGTGCAGGGCCAGCGCCACAGTGGGTATGCCCGTACACACACAATCCATCCCCACCCCATCGCCGATCGTTGTGGGGTCACCGTCATCGCAGGCCGAACCGGGCTCGGGGTTGCCGCAACCACAGCTACCCGCAAAGATCTTGGCCGGATCGGTGGGGCACTGATCGGCGCAATCCCCCAGCCCGTCAAAGTCCGTGTCCGTCGGATCAACGGACACGAACACCGAGGTATCCACCGCACAACCGGCCGCGTTGGTGACGGTGACCGAGAACTCCTGGTCCTGGTAGAGGCCTAACGCCAGGCTCGAGGCGCTCTGTGGGTCAAGGAACATGAGTTCCGGGCTCCACTGGTAGCTCCATTCAGACACACCCCCCGATACGATCAGCGTATAATCCTCCACCTCGGATGTTTCCAGATCACTGCACGAAGGGGCAACCGATCCAGAGCCGATCTGCACCCGCATCCGGGTCGCACCGTTCAGGGCGTTCGCCGGTACTTGCAGCGTTCCGGTATGCGTGGAATTTCCATGGGTCGGTGGTAGTGCGGTGTTCTCCCCCGGATCCGAGAACGATCCGTTCCTGTTCCAATCGGCGAAGACATAGACCGAGACGAAGAACTCACTGGAGCGCTGGACCGAGATCGGCGCACTGCCACCTGCGCTCACGGTCGCCGACATGGAC
>CAZJTB010000457.1:0-2701 GCA_964548485.1 uncultured Chryseobacterium sp.
CGATCACTACCAGCACGATCTCGCCCACGGCATAGACCAGGTAGCGTGTGAGGCGGTTCTCCTTCAGCAGGCGTTGGCGGATGGTATTGAAGATGCGGGGCATGGGAGGTGCGCAGTCCCGTAGGGACTAGCTATGGGTTGATCGAAGGTGGCACCGTGGATTCCGTGCCGTCAGGTACGGCATGTGTCATTCGATCGGCTTGAAGACATACTGCTCATCGTGCTGGACCTCGAACTCCCTCAGGACCTCGAGGTATTCTTGCTGGAAGCTCTGATGACGATGGTGCTCTTCCTGATTCTTGATGTAATCGACCACCCGTGGAACATCACCTTTGGAATAGGAGAATGCGCCATAGCCCTCCTGCCAGGAGAACCTGCCTCGAACAAAGCCCTTCTGGTTGATCCATCTCGAGGAATCCTGCTTCACTTGTTGCATCAATTCGGAAAGGGACTGCGTAGGCCGCATGCCGAAGAGGATGTGCACGTGATCGGGCATGCCATTTATCTGTAGGAGCTTGTGGCCATGGTTCTGGATGATGCCCGTGATGTACCGGTACAGCTCATCCTTCCAGGTCGGGGAGATCAAGCTGGCCCGGTTCTGCACAGCGAAAACGGCTTGGATGTGGATCTGGGTGTAGGTATTGGCCATGAGCCGAACATGCTCCGTTGGGTCATTCGAATATGCGGAATATCTGGCGTTGCTCACCAATATCGCGTCCCTACGGGACGCATCGGCATTCTGGGTCATTGGTGGGCTATCCATATCTCGTCCCTTCGGGACGTCGCATACCCCAATCGCGGTATTCCAACGCAGCCATTCCGTTCGGACCTTCGCCGCCCCCCATGGAGGCCGTGCGCGAGCATACCATCAGCCTGGACCAGCTGCCCGAAGCGGCGTGGGCCACCGTGGCGGGCGTTGCCGCGCCCGCCGATGCCGCCGACCGCCACTTGGTGCTGCGCTTGCTGGAACTGGGTTTCGTGCCCGGCGAGCGCGTGCAGGTGGTGCGCGAAGGGAAGCCCGGCCGCGACCCGCTCGCCATCCGCTTGGGGCATACCACGTTCGCGCTGCGCCGCCGCGAGGCCGCCTTCATCCAAGTGGTCCCTGCATAGATGAGCGCCGCCCTGCCCCAGCGCATCGCCCTCCTGGGCAACCCCAACTGCGGCAAGACGGCCCTCTTCAACCTGCTCACCGGCAGCCGCCAGAAGGTGGCCAACTATGCGGGCGTGACCGTGGAGCGCAAGGAAGGCGTGATGCGCACCGCCAGCGGACGGCGCATCAAGGTGCTGGACCTGCCCGGCGCGTATAGCCTCAACGCCCTCAGCACCGACGAGGCTGTGACGCGCGACGTGATAACCGGCCACAGCCAGGAGGCCCTGCCCGACCTGCTGGTGTGCGTGGACGATGCCACCAACTTGAGGCTGCACCTGCGGCTGGTGCTCGAGGCCCGGCAGCTCGGCCTGCCTTTGTTGGTGGTGCTGAACAAGATGGACCGCGCCAAACAGCTCGGCATCGCCATCGACAGGGAGCGGCTGGCGCGTGAGCTGAACCTGCCCGTGGTGGAGGCCGTGAGCGTGCACGCCCATGGCGCCGACGCCTTGCGCACCGCGCTGGATGAGCCATTGCGTGAAGCGCCGCCCGCCCATTGGAAGCCGCCCGGCGTGGAGCAGGTTCTGGCCACCCAGCGCGATGTGCTGGGAATCTTCAACCGCACCGTCACCGCGCCCGCCACCGACCAGGACCCGAGCATCCGCATCGACCGCTTCCTGATGCACCCCGTGTTGGGCTTCGTGGTGCTGGCGCTCGTGCTCTTCGCCACCTTCCTGGCGGTGTTCTCCGGCGGCGATGTGCTCTCCGGCTGGATCGAGGGCGCCTTCGGCGCCATCGCCGGCGCGGTGGAAGCGAACATGGCCGATGGCCCTCTGCGCGGCTTGGTGGTGGAGGGCGTCATCGGCGGCGTGGGCGGCGTGATCGTCTTCCTGCCGCAGATCCTCATCCTCTTCTTCTTCATCTTGGCGCTGGAAACTTCAGGCTACCTGCCGCGCGCCGCCTTCCTGCTCGACAAGCCCATGAGCGCCGCCGGGCTCTCCGGCCGGTCCTTCATCCCCCTGCTCAGCAGCTTCGCGTGCGCCATCCCCGGCATCATGGCCACGCGCACCATCAGTCACTGGCGCGACCGCCTCACCACCATCCTCATCGCCCCGCTGATGGCCTGCTCGGCACGCATCCCGGTGTACACGCTGCTGGTGGCCGCGCTATTTCCGCATGATGCCCTGAGCGCCGCCCTGGTGATGGTGGGCCTCTACCTGCTCGGCATCGTGGCCGCCATGACGGTGGCCTGGGTGATCAAGCGCAACGACAAGCAGCAGTCGCGCTCCCCGCTGATGATGGAGCTGCCCGCCTACCAATGGCCCGATGGCCGCAGCCTCGTCATCGGCCTGTGGGAACGCGCCATGATCTTCCTGCGCCGCGTGGGCACCATCATCCTTGCCATCACCATCGTGATGTGGGCGCTCTACACGGTGCCCTCGCCGCGCGACAACGGACGAAGCCTCGCCGGCGAGCTCGGCCACGCCTTGCACCATGTCTTCAAGCCCATCGGCTTCAACGAGCAGATCTCATTCGCATTGGTGCCCGGCATGGCGGCACGCGAGGTGGTGGTGAGCGCGCTGGGCACCGCCTACGCCATGGATGGCGATGAGG
>CAZJTB010000458.1:0-2693 GCA_964548485.1 uncultured Chryseobacterium sp.
CATAGGCGTAGCTGTTCACGCCAGCCACCACGTCTGCGATGGTGTTCCGCTTCACCTCCTGGCCGCTGGCGGGCGAAATGGTCTTGCCGGCGCGGGCGAAGAGCAGCTTCAGGTGATCGTACACCTCGGTGCTGGTGCCCACAGTGCTGCGCGGGTTGCTGGTCTGCACCTTCTGCTCGATGGCGATGGCTGGGCTGATGCCGATGATGCGGTCCACATCGGGCTTCTCCAAGCGGCCCATGAACTGGCGCGCATAGCTGCTCAGGCTCTCCACGTAGCGGCGCTGCCCTTCAGCGTACAGCGTGTCGAAGGCCAGGGAGCTCTTGCCGCTGCCGCTGAGCCCGGTTACCACCACCAGCTTGCCGCGTGGGATCTCCACGCTCACGTTCTTCAGGTTGTGCACGCGGGCACCCTCCACGCGGATGGAGCCGTGACGGAGCTTGCGCAGGATTTCAGGGGCCGGGGCGGCGGTGCGGGCAGGCAAGGGAAAAGCTGGGGAAAGGGCCTGCCTTCGGACGGCAGGGCGGCGAAATTAGCCTTCGGTCATGCGGCGGATGGGAGTGGACCTATATTTGAAGCCGTAGGAAGACAATTTCAACGACGCAAGCAATAACCACAAGTAGGCAACGTTTCCCCCAGCGTACGCGTCTATCTACCGTCCACCCCAGCCCAGTTCGGGCAATCACCAACCAACCGCCACCGCCGATAGCCAGACCTCTACCCTGACGTTCTCGATCCACAACGGACCAAAACGGGTAAGGCCATGCTATACAAGCGTTCCATCGCCACGGCGGTCGTTCATCTCGACGACCAGGTTCTCGTTCAGCGCTACATCGACGGCGACGAATCCGCCTTCGAGGCGCTCCTGCACCGCCACAAGCGCAAGGTGTGGAGCCACATCTACCTGCTCGTGCGCGACCGCGAGCTCACCGAGGACCTCTTCCAGGAGACCTTCATCAAGGTGGTGAACACCCTGAAGGGCGGCAAGTACAACGAGGAGGGCAAGTACCTCCCCTGGGTGATGCGCATCGCGCACAACCTGGTCATCGACCACTTCCGCCGCAACAAGAAGATGCCCTTGGTGCGCAGCAAGGACGACCACGACGTGTTCGGCGCCATGCAGCAGACCGGCAAGAACGCCGAGCAGCGGCTTGTGAACGTGCAGATCGATGCCGATGTGCGCAAGCTCATCGACCACCTGCCCGAGGAGCAGCGCGAGGTGGTGATCATGCGCACCTACCTGAACATGAGCTTCAAGGACATCGCCGAGCACACGGGGGTGAGCATCAACACCGCGCTGGGCCGCATGCGCTACGCCTTGATCAACATGCGGAAGATGATCGAGAAGCACGACATCGCCCTGGAACGGGCCTGAACCGGCCGGGGAATGGGTTGGCGGCGGGTCCCGTGGGGGCCCGCCGCACTTTTCATGGGGCCGCGCAATACATCGGCGCGGGCTGCCGTTCAAGGAGCATCGAAACCACCAAACAGCCGTCGATGACGCACACTACCCTTCGCCGTAAGAACCGTCCCAGCCGCCCCATGACCACCGCCCTCGGCCCCAAAGCCTCCACCCTGCAAGCCATCATGGGCTATTCCAAGGCCCTGCAAGCGGTGGAAGCACCGCCGCTAGGGCAGGTGAATCTGGTGCTGAACTGAAGCAAGAGGCCCCTTCCGAGGGGCTTCTTCGCTAGACGACCATCCGCTGGCGCAGCTCCTTCCGGGTCACCATGCGCTGGAGGGCCGGGTCCCAGGCCTTCAGGCGGAAGCACGCCGCGATATCCTTGGGCCAGAGGCTGGTTCGCTTGGCCTTCTCACGCAGTTCCGGAATGGCCCTATACACCTCGGGCAGCCGGTAGAACGGGATGTGCGCGTTCAGGTGGTGGATGTGGTGGAAGCCGATATTGCCGGTGAACCACTGCAGCACCGGGTTCATCCGCATGTAGCTGCTGCTGTCCAGGGCGGCCTTCACATAGCTCCAGCCATCCTTATCGGCGAACACGGTGCCGGGGAAGTTGTGCTGGGCGTAGAAGAGGTAGCTGCCCAGCGCGAAGGTGACCAGGTACGGCAGGAAGAAGGCGAAGACCAGGTTCTCCCAGCCCAGGAACCACCAGGTAACGAAGCCGAGCCCGGCATGGAAGACGAGGGTGAGCAGGCTATCCCAGTGCCGGCCGCGGTTGCTGATGAAGCTGTTGAGGCACATGCCGATGATGAAGACGAACACGTAGCCGAAGCCGATGGCGAAGGGGCTGCGGATGAAGTCGTAGGCGAATCGCTCGCCGCGCGACAGTGACCCGTACTTCTCCACCGTGACCACCGGGAAGGAGCCTATGCTGCTCGTGTAGAGCTTGCTGTTGTGCTTGTGATGGTGGTCGTGGCTGCGCTTCCAGATGCTGGGCGGGCTCAGCATCCACATGCCGAAGAACCAGAAGAAGGCATCGGCGGGCTTGCTGCGGTTGAGGATGCTCTTGTGCTGATGGTCGTGGTAGAGGATGAACAGGCGCACGAGGGAGAGCCCGGTGAGCACCCCGAAGGCGGCCTTGGCCCAGAGCGGCTCCACGAACACCGTGGCCAGGTAGCTGCCCGCAGTAACCGAGGCCGAGACGAACAGATGCATCCAGCTCCTCCAGCGCTGCTCGTGGGCAAAGGGCCGCGTGGCAAGAATCAGGTCCTTGCGCTCACCGGCATGCTTC
>CAZJTB010000459.1:0-1282 GCA_964548485.1 uncultured Chryseobacterium sp.
CTGCAGATGCGCAACAACCACATACGCGCCGGATGCCCAGCCCAGGGTGGCTATGCTCATGCTATCGCTGTCACGAACCACCTCTTGGGCCACCAGATGGCACACCACATCGTACACCGCGATATGGGACATTCCACTCCGATGCAAGCCTGCCAACTTAAACGCCCCGCCTTCGCCTTGCCAGACCCGGAACGGAGATGATGCAGTCTCCGCTAACCCGCTTATCAACTGGCAGTACAATGGGTCTGGAGACACACATACATCGTCCACGTAGTAGTAGGCCATATTCCAGTAGCCATCGGGGTTCGCCACGACCGCATCGGTTTCCTCATCACTGAAGAAGTTGCCCACCACCACGTAGCGATGGGCACTGTCCGCGATGAAACTGCCGCTTATTACCGTCCAGTTCAGCGAGTCCTCGATGACCTGTTGGGAGCGCACATGCGCGTAGCCCGGCACTGGGTCAAGCTCGTTCTGGAGGAAGTACCCCGTGGAGAACAAGAGACCCATGTTGTTGCAGGCATAGCGAAGGCCACCTGGTGAAAAGGCTGATTGATCCTCTGGAGCGCGGCTGACCTTCAGGGTGGCATGGTACAGTTGGCCAGGGATCAACGGCTGGCTGAGCTCGATGCCGTAATACTCTCGCCCGACATATGGCCACGGTTCGGATGCTGTATAGGCGAGGCCCCCAGCGTACCCATTGCCCGTCGATGGCCATTGGTGGCCGAACGCGTTCCCCGGCACCGACGCGTAAGGCGCCGTTCCACATGTATGGAAGAGCTCGCACGATTGAGCAGCTCGAAAAATCAACCAGCCTGTTGCCATTTCAACTTGCCCGAACTCCTGCGGGCACGCACTGATCTCCTCAAAGCTCCAATTGGGCACGAGGTTCTGGGCGCGCATGGGCAGCACGGGCAGTAGAAGCAGGAGGTGCAGCAGCGTAGAGCGCATGTATTCCTCGATCAAGTTCTTGTAAACGTACGAATGCACGGCGCAAGTAGCGCCCATGCATGCCTTCCCTTGCGGCGGCCGGGAGGGGCCAGAGCGATCCGGCGATCAGATGATCAGACGATCAGACGATCGGGAACGCCTGCGGTGGCACACACCGCGCCTAGCTATGGAATGGTGGTGCGGGCTCCATGGCGAAGCGGATAAATGGTGGAGAAAATGATGAGGCGCACGGCCCTGACCGGGCTATGCACGCGGAACTTGCCGTGCTAAAATCTAAACGGCCCAACGGCCCAACGGCCCAACGGCCCAACGGCCCAACGGCCCAACGGCC
>CAZJTB010000459.1:1382-2688 GCA_964548485.1 uncultured Chryseobacterium sp.
AACGGCCCAACGGCCCAACGGCCCAACGGCCCAACGGCCCAACGGCCCAACGGCCGAGCGCGAAGCGGATATCGATAGTGGCCTGCGCGTTCATGAGCGTGAAGCTATTCATTTCTTCAATGGTTGGTTCTGGCCGTGTATAATTCGTGTACAACTCAGCCACCGGGTCAAATGGCGCTGTTCCCTGGTCCATTCTTGCGGTTCGTGCCTCAAGGGCTTCTGTTCAGGTTGTCGCAGCCATAACGCTGCGCACCTCACCTTTACCGCATGCCCATGCTGCGCTTGCTCAGTTGGCTGTCGCCCATTCGCGTGGCGCGGGCGCAAGGCCGCACCGGTGCGCTTGAGGTGCGCTGGGAGAGCGGCCGATTGGTCCTCAACAGCGCCCATGGCAACCAGAGTTTCGGGAGCCTGCATCGCGTGTGGCGCGCGGTGCTCCGGCAGCAGATGCGTGAGCAGGAGCCGCCATGCAATGCGCTCCTGCTCGGCCTGGGCGGCGGAAGCGTGCCGTGGATCATGCGCGAGGAGCTGCGGTGCCATGCGCCCATCACCGCCATGGAGATCGACCCGGTGATGGTGCAGCTCGCGAAAGCGCATTTCGGGCTGGATCGGCTGCCGGGCATCACGGTGATCGAAGGCGATGCCACGGTGCAGGTGCATGCCCTGCGCGAGCGCTATGACCTGGTGCTGGTTGACCTCTTCGACGATCTGGACCTCGCCCGCGGGGTGGACACCCTGGGCTTCGCGCATGCACTGCGCGACCGCTGCGCCGGCACGCTCTGCTTCAATACAGTGGCCTACGATGCGCAGAGCAACCAGCGCTGCGAGCGGGTGCGGCAGAATCTGCTCCGCGTGTTCGCCGCAGTGGACGAACGGCGCCTCGAAGGCGTCAATCGGGTATTCATCGCCCGTTGACGCATGCCCGCCGAGGCCCTACCATGCTGCCCCGCCCGGCCCGACCTTTGCCAGCGCGCCGCTTCGATGAATCACCGGGTATCCAGCCACTTGCGCCGAGCTTCCGCCTGCTTCTTGGCCGGCGCCGCAGCGCTGGCGCTATCCGCCCAACCGGTGTGCTCCATCCAGATCGACAACGACACCACCATCTGCCAAGGGCAAACGGTGATGCTGCACGGCCCACCGGGTTACACCAACTACCTCTGGAGCACGGGCGAGACCACGCAGAACATCACCGTGGGCACCAGCGGGGCTTACTGGTGCCAGGTGTCGTACCCCACTGGCAACTTCGCGGTGAACGGCACCTTCAGCGCGGGCAACTCGGGCTTCAGCTCCATGTTCAACTACCAGCTGC
>CAZJTB010000460.1:0-2681 GCA_964548485.1 uncultured Chryseobacterium sp.
GCATGTCGCCGGATAGCAGCCGCACGGCGAACGCATCGTTCACATCCAGGTGGGACTGCCCGGTGCTGATGTGCAGGTAGGGCGCGGACGAAGCGGTGCATTCCGCCGTGGTGATGCGGCGCGCGGTGTATGCGCCCGGCAGCAAGGGCTCGTGGCAGGTGCCGATGGCGATGGGCTCCGTTCCTCCATTCAGGTACCAGCCATAGTCGTTGGAGAAGGGCGATGCGCAGAGCACGCCGCCGATGTTCATGATCACGGGCACCGGGGCCTCGTCGAAGAGCAGTGTGATGCTCACATCGAGCGAGAAGACCAGCTCGGGGCAAAGGCCTGGTGCGGCCCAGGCGGTGTAGCTGCCGCTCTGGGTCACCTCCAGCGTGGGGGCGTGCGCACCGGGCATGGGCAGTCCATTGCGGAACCAGGTGATGCTCGCGGTGTAGGGCGCGTTGAGGGTGAGGGTGGCGGTATCGCCCATGCAGAAGCGCATGGTGCCACCGTTCTCGATGGTGTGCGGCGTATCGCCCCCGCTGAACGCCATCAGGGTGGGGAAGGCCCAGCTGTCAACCAGCACCTGCTCGCTGATGGCGGTGCATCCGTTGAGGGTGCCCTCCACGCGGAAGCGGAATCCGCCATCGGCCTGGGCGTTCACGGTAAGCGTTCGTTGGGTGGCCCCGGCGATGGGCACACCCTGCTTGTACCACTGGTAGCTATCGTATTCCTGCGAGGTGAGCTCGGCCGTGGTGAAGGGGCAGAGGATGAGGCCCACCGGCGTGATGGTGGGGATGAAGCCGCACTGGGCGGATAGCCGACCGGCTATGCCCAGGGCGAGCAGGAGCGAAGAGGAGCGCATGGTGGTGATCTTCAGTGGGGCAAAGGTCCTTGGGTGGTTACTGCGGTTGCTTGATGTGGATCAAGAACGTACGGCTTCGATTGGCGCCTGCTGGTGCCTGGCGCGTGCGGGCCGGAGCATTGGCAGCAGGCCCAGTATCTTCGGGCACCTGCTTCCCAGATGCCGACAGCCTCCCTTCGAACCGTGCTCGTGGATGATGATGCCGACCACCGCGCCCTGCTGCGCGACCGGTTGACGCAGTTGGGCCTTCCCGTTGACGTGGTGGGCGAGGCGGGCGATGCGGCCAGCGGTCTGGCCCTGATCCGCAGCAGCGATCCCGATCTGGTGCTGCTGGACATCGAGATGCCCGGCGGCAGTGGGCTGGACCTGATGCAGGAACTCCAGGAACGGCGCTGTGAGGTGGTGCTGGTCACTGCGCATCCGGGCCACACGCACCAGGCCCTGCACCTGCATGCCTTCGACTACCTGCTGAAGCCCGTGGACCCGCTTCAGCTCTCGCGTGCCGTGCTGGCTGCTGCGGCGAAGCGCGCCCAAGCCGCACCGCGCTCCGGCCGGCTGGCCGTGGCCCTTCGCGAAGGCGTGGTGTTCCTCGACATCCCCGCCATCGTCCGCTGCGAGGCGGACAACGTGTACACCACCTTGGTGCTGGCGGACCGCAAGGTGGTCTCTTCGCGGCCGCTGAAGCAGTTCGAGGAGCGCTTGGCGCCGCACGGATTCCTGCGCGTGCACCGCTCGCACCTGGTGAACCCGGCCCACATCGCCCGCTATGTGCGCGGCGAGCCGGGCACGCTGGTGATGGCCGATGGCGCGGAGCTCTCGTTGTCGCCCACCGGGCGCGAGGCCGTGCTGCGGCTCATGGAGCGGGGCTGAGCCGCGGCAGCATATCCCTCAGGACCTGCACGTCCGCCGGCTTGGCCATCATCGCTGCGAAGCCATAGGCGGCCGCATCCTCCGATTCATCCAACAGGATCGAGGCGGTCACCGCAGCCACGCGCACGTTTGGATACCGCTCGCGGATAACCAGGGCCAGTTCGAACCCGTTCATGCCGGGCATGTCGAGGTCGGTGAACACGATGGTGCGCGCGAGCTGTTCCACGGTCCGTTTAGAAAGCGCCTCGAGCAAGGCCGCAGCGGAGGCGAACACCTGTACGGTGGCATCGGGCCGCTCGGTGCTCAATAAGTTGACCAGCGCGGCACGTTCGATCGGGTCGTCGTCCACGAGGCAATAGGATATGGAGGCCTCTCCAGCAGTGGGAGCGGAACGTTCCTCTGCCATCGGCAACGGAAGCTCCACAGTGAAGGTGGAGCCTTGTCCCGATGCGCTATTCACCTGCACGGTGCCGCCCATGGCCTTCACCAGCATGGCGCTCACGTAGAGGCCCAGCCCTGTTCCGCCCGGATCACGGCCGGCGTGCGCTTCGGCACGCGCGTAAGCCTTGAACAGATGCTGCTGCTGCTCCGCCGTGAGTCCCGGCCCGGTGTCGCGCACGCGGATGCGCAATGCGCCGCCTGAGGTCTGGTCCGCCATCACGGACACCGTGCCCGAAGGCGTGTACTTCACCGCATTGCCCACCAGGTTGCCCACCACCTGCGCCACGCGGCCGGCATCGCCCATGCGCGATGTTCTCAGGATGTCGTCCACCTGCAAGGAGAAGCCGAGCCCTTTGGCGGTGGCGAGGGCCTCGAAGGGGGCCACCGCTTCGTGGATCATGTCGGCGGGGGAGAAGGGCGCGTGGGCGATGCGCAAACTGCCGGCCTCGATGGCGGCACGGTCCAGCAGGTCGTTCACGATGCGCAACTGGCCGCGCATGGCCCGCTCGGCGGTGCGCAGGTA
>CAZJTB010000461.1:0-2678 GCA_964548485.1 uncultured Chryseobacterium sp.
GCATCGCCGCGCGCCTCACTCGCCATCCTCGCGGGGGCCCGCGCGCAAGCCGCCATCCAGGGCCGCGACTTCGTGACGCCCGAGGATGTGCAGGCCGTGGCGCTGCCGGTGCTGCGGCACCGCATCCAGCTCACGCCCGAGCGCGAGATGGAGGGCCTAACGCCGGACCAGGTGCTGCAGCTGCTCATCCGGCAGATCGAGGTGCCGCGCTGATGCTCCGGACGGTCTTCCTCACGCGGCGCGCCTTCCTCATCGGCTGGGCGCTGGTGCTGGCCTTCGTGCTCGCGTGGGCCTGGCCTCCGCTGCTGCCCTTCGCCAAGCTGGGCCTGCTGCTGCTGGCGCTGGCCATCGCGGCCGACCTCTTCCTGCTCTACGGAAGGCGCACCGGGCTCACCGGCGAGCGCCGCACCATGGAGCGCTGGAGCAACGGCGATGAGAACCCCGTGACCCTCGTGCTGCGCAGCGGCTACGGCATGCCCATGCGCGTGCGCGTGCTCGATGAGCTTCCGTTCCAGTTCCAGAAGCGCGACCTCGCGTTCACGGGGGCGCTGCCGGCCTGGGGCACGCGCGAATTCAGCTACCGTGTGCGCCCGTTGGCGCGCGGCGTGTACCGCTACGGGGCCATCAACGCGGTGGTGGGCGGCGCGCTGGGCCTCGCCGAGCGCCGCTTCCGGCTCGATGCGGACAAGGAAGTGGCCGTGTACCCCAGCTACATCCAGCTGCGGCGCTACGAGCTGCTCGCCATCAGCAACCGCCTCACCCTGGCAGGGGTGAAGCGCATCCGCCGCGTGGCGCACCAGAGCGAATTCGAGCGCATCAAGGAATACGTGGCCGGCGATGACCGCCGCACCGTGAACTGGAAGGCCACCGCCCGCCGCGGCCGCCTGATGGTGAACCAGTACCAGGATGAGCGCGCCCAGCAGGTATTCTCACTGATCGATACCGGCCGCGTGATGAAGATGCCCTTCGAGGGGCTCAGCCTGCTCGACTACGCCATCAACGCCGCGCTCGTCATCAGCAGCATCGCCATGCGCAAGGAGGACCGCGCGGGCCTCATCACCTTCAGCAGCAAGCCGCACACGGTGGTGCGCGCGGGCCGCCAGAGCGGGCACATGCAGGCCATCCTGCAGGCCCTGTACGCCCAGGGCACCGAGCACCAGGAAACGGACTTCGAGGCGCTGTACGCGCGGGTGCGGCGCGAGATCAACCAGCGCAGCCTGCTGCTGGTGTTCACCAACTACGAGAGCGCGCAGGCCATGCATCGGCAGCTGCCCTACCTGCAGCGGCTCGCGCGCCAGCACCTGGTGGTGCCCATCTTCTTCCTCAACACCGAGCTGGAAGCCGACCTCGCGCTGCGACCAGCCGACACGGAGGAAGTGTACGTGCGCGCGATCACCGAGCGCATGGCCATGGAGAAGCGCCTGATCAAGAAGGAACTCGATCGGAATGGCCTCCCCTGCATCCTGTGCAAGCCGCAGGACCTCACGGTGAGCGTGATCAACCGCTACCTGGAGATCAAGGCGCGCGGCGCGCTCTGATCGCGCGACCTTCGCCGCATGGAGAAGACCCAGCGCCGCATCACCGCCACGCTCGATGGCCAGCCGTACCGCACCGAGCTCACCGCGCGCGGCATCACCGCCATCGCCGACGAGCCCGCCGACCATGGCGGGCAGGACCTGGGGCTGCGTCCGCATGAGCTGCTGCTGGGCGCGCTGGCGAGCTGCACGGCCATCACCCTGCGCATGTACGCCGCGCGCAAGGGCTGGGACACCGGCGGCATTACCGTAGAAGCCACGCTCGACCGCGAGCAGGAGGGCCGGTCGGTGGAGAGCCGCATCCATCTGGAGGTGGCCTTCGGGCGGGAGCTGCCGGCCGAGCAGCGCGAGCGGCTGCTGCAGGTCGCCGGGGCATGCCCCGTGCATCGCACCCTGGAGAGCCCCATCCACCTGACCCGATCCCTGAAGCCATGAGCAAGGAGCACACCTACACCAACGGCCAGGTCACCATCGTGTGGAAGAAGGAGCTATGCATCCACAGCACCAAATGCTGGCGCGGACTGGCCAGTGTTTTCCAGCCCGGCCAGCGGCCGTGGATCAAGCCGGAGGGCGCCAGCACCGAGGCCATCACGGCCCAGGTGGACCGCTGCCCGAGCGGCGCGCTCAGCTGGCGGATGAACGATGCGGCAGCGCCTGAGCCAGCCAGCGATGCGACCAGCCTGCGGATCGAGGCCAGCCCCGATGGCCCCCTCCTGGTGAAAGGGCCCTGCACCATCGTGCACCGCGACGGGCGTGTGGAAGAGCGTGCGCGCACCACCGCGCTGTGCCGCTGCGGGGCCTCGGCCAACAAGCCCTTCTGCGATGGGGCGCACCGGCGCGCGGGCTTCAGCGATGCGCCGCAACCGTGACCGGCACGGCCGGAAGCTGAAATCGGGCATGCCAGGCCACGCCCACCGGCCTACTTTTGCCCCACTTCATCGCTGATGCTATCCCACGACCCGAAGCACGTGACGCTGACCCCCGCGCAGAAAGCGCGGCGCATCAACCTGAACCCCGACCTCTACGGCACTTTCGCCGAGATCGGGGCCGGCCAGGAGACGGTGCGCCACTTCTTCCGGGCGGGCGGGGCCTCGCAGACCATCGCCAAGGCGATGAGCGCCTACGACAAGGACTTCAGCAACG
>CAZJTB010000462.1:0-2670 GCA_964548485.1 uncultured Chryseobacterium sp.
GACGAGACCCTGGATGCGCACCTGGAGCGGATGCTGGCCGAAGCCTTGCCCGCGCAACGGGTGGAAGTGATCAACGCGGCCGTCACCGGCTATCAGGTCTTCCAGCACACGCAATACCTGCTCACCGAGCTGCTCGCCTACGACCCTGATCTGGTGATCTTCTTCGACGGGAACAACGACCACTTCGTGAACGACACGAACTACCGGTACATGACGGACTTCCGCTACCAGTTCTGGAAGCCTTACCTGCAGGAGCCCGGCGCCGCCGGTGTGTGGATGAGCTTCGCGAGCTGGATGTCGCGCTACAGCGGCGCATTCCGGGGCTACCTCTCGTGGAAGATGACGCGCGACGCCATCCGCGAGGGCATGCGCGTGGATTGGCAGGGCCCCTATGTGGATGACAGCACCACGATCCGCAATCACCGGAAGGTGGCGCGCCACCAGTTCCTGCGCGCGATCGATGAGAACCTATTCCTGCTTGCCCGCGACAGCGTGAAGGCGATCGTGTGCCTGCAGCCCTTGCTGGTGATGCGCGATACGGCCCGGCTCTCGGCCCAGGAGCGCGCCTTCCTGCATCAGGACCCCAACGTGAGGGCCCTTTATCCCGTGGTGGTGAAGGAGCTTGAGGAGACCACCAGCCGGTGGGGCGTGCCCTTCGTTGACATGAACCCGGTGATGAACGAAGCGCGCTGGGACCGCGAGCAGTTGCTCATCGACTACTGCCACCTCAGCTCGAAGGGCGGGGAGGCTTGCGCGCGCGCGCTGCTTCCCGTCGTGCTGCGAGAGCTGCGCGCCGATTCGGCGGCTGTGGTCACCAAGCCTGGAGCGTGAGGCACTTGAGGTAGCGCGTCTCCGGCGCGCCCCAGAGCACCGGATGATCCGGCGGCTGCCCGCCATCGCCCAGCTCGCGCAGCCTGCGGCCCGCATCGCGCGCGGCCTCTGCGCCCATCTGCCGGAAGAGGCGCGGCGTCATATGCTGCGAGCAGCTGCATGTGACCAGGATGCCGCCCGGCGGCAGGCACTTGAGCGCGCGCAGGTTGATCTCCTTGTAGCCGCGGTAGGCATTCTCCATGGCGCTCTTGCTTTTCGCGAAGGCCGGTGGATCCAGGATGATGGCGTCCCAGAGCTTTCCGCTTCGGCTGGCATCGGTGAGGAAATCGAACACATTGGCCTCCTGGAAGTAGCATTGCGCGAAGCCATTCAGCGCGGCGTTGCTCCCGGCCAGCCGCACCGCCTCGCCGCTGATGTCGAGGCCCAGCACCTCACTGGCGCCGCCTTTGGCCGCGTGCAGCCCGAATCCGCCGGTGTGCGAGAAGCAATCGAGCACGCGCAGCCCCCTGGCCCAGGCCTGCACGCTGGCGTGGTTGCGCACCTGATCCAGGAAATGGCCGGTCTTCTGCCCTTCGGCTATATCGGCATGCAGCAGCACCGCGTCCTCGCCCGTGCCTTCGGCGATGACCAGATCGGTGCGGAACGGCTCGCCGACCGGGCCCTTCTCCAGAGCCAGCCCCTCCTTCTCCCGGATTGCGGCATCGTTCCGCAGGAAGATGCCATCGGGCTTCACGGACTCGCGCAGGGCGTCGAGCACCGCATCGCGCCAGCGCTCCATGCCCAGGGTGAGGAACTGCACGCTGAGCACGCGGTGGCCATCGCGCGCATCCACGAAGAGGTCGGCCACGAGGCCCGGCATGAAATCGCTCTCGCCGAACACCACGCGGCAGCTGGCCTTAAGCCCCATGCGCTGGCGATGGGCCCAGGCCTGCTGGATGCGCGCGCGGATGAAGGGCTTGCCCACCCGCTCATGCGGGTCGGTGGTGAGCAGCCGCACGCGGATCATGCTCGCCGGATTGATGTAGCCCTGGCCAAGCGGTCGGCCCTTCGCGTCAGCCACCTGCACGACAACGCCGGCGCGGTCCGTCAGGAGCATGTCCCGCGTCACCCGCTCGTCCTCGGACATGGGCACCAGGTTGTTCACCCCCGGCGTGTCCACGATGAGCGTCCGCACCTTGTTCAGGACCGCGTTGCCGTAGGCCACTTCCACGGTGGTGCCGGGATAGTTCGAGACGGTCACGTATTTTCCCGTCAGCAGGCCGAAGAGCGCGCTCTTGCCCACATTGGGATTCCCGAGCAGCAGGACCCGCGCCTGCTCCTTCATGCCGTCCCGTTCATCCAATCCGTCATGATCGTGCACGAAAGACTCTCCTCATTACAATAACGCGAAACCAAGAAAGATAAAATCGTCAAAACTCGGATTTAACCACAGAGTCAGGTCGGGCACAGAGAAAACCTTCTCATTCTCAATAATTTTTCGACCTGTCTCTGTGTCGACCTGGTGGATTTTACCTTTTTACGAACTCATCGAGCAGAAAGGATGAGCAGGCAGCAACTTCTCGCAGCGTCACCCCTTCTCCCCGTCGCACCGTCACTTCTTCTTTGCCCTGCATTCGCTGCAGAGGCCGTACAGTTCCAGTTTGTGGCTCCGGACCTCGAAGCCCTTGCTGCGGGCCACATCGGCCTGGAGCTGCTCGATCCGCTCGTTCTCGAACTCCACGATCCTGCCGCAGGTGGTGCAGATCAGATGGTCATGGTGGCCGTCGGCCGTATTATATTCGTAGCGGGTGAATCCGTCGTCGAAGCGGCGCTCCTGGGCCAGGCCCGCGTCGGTCAGGA
>CAZJTB010000463.1:0-2638 GCA_964548485.1 uncultured Chryseobacterium sp.
GGATGGCGGCGTGCTGGCCGCGCACCATGCCTTCTGGGATTTTCCCGGCACCATCAAGCGGTCGAACTGGCGGCTCTGATCCGCATCGCCGGGCATGGCCACCATGGCCTTGCTCACCTGGTGGGCCAGCGCGGTCCTTGGCTCCACGGTGAGGCAATAGGCGCTCAGGTGCGGCATGCCGTGATCCAGGGCGATGGTGAGTTGCTCGTCCCATTCCGCCAGGGTCATCTGCGGCAGGCCGTAGATCAGGTCGATGGTCCACGAGGCGAAACCGGCCTTTGCGATGAGCGCGATGCTCCTCAGCGCCTGTTCGGCGTTGTGCGCGCGGCCCATCCAATGCAAGCGCTCCTCGCGGAAGCTCTGGGTGCCGAGGCTCAGGCGCGTGATGCCCATCGACTCCCATTGCGCTAGTCGCTCCTGAGTGATGTCGTCGGGATTCGCCTCCAAGGTCACTTCGGCATCACGCTGAACGCGGAAGAGATCATGCGCGAGTTGAATGAACGAAGCGATGCGCTCAGGCTCCAGCAAGCTGGGCGTTCCGCCGCCGAAGTAGATGGTGCCGACCGGTGCATCGCCGATCTCCCTTGAGCGAAGAAGGAGCTCCTTCTCCATCGCATCGAGCAGCGCATCACGGCCTTTCGTGGATGTGCTGAAATGGAAATCGCAGTAGGTGCAGGCCTTCCGGCAGAAAGGGATGTGGAGGTAGAGACCGGACACGGAGCGAAGGTCCGTCGATTTGAGCCCGATGCAGTTCCGTCCGCCTAAGTCTCCCATCTCGCCATCGGCCCCTTCTATATTTGTTCACCGATGCAGGCCAGGAACGACATCATCCAGCGCGCACTTGACGTGCTCCGGAAACTGCCGCAGCACAAGGCTGAGCAGGTTGCTGATTTCGCCGCATACGTGCTTGCCCAGCATGAGGATGAATCGCTGCGCCAAGGCATTCAGAGCTTGGCCATGGAGCCCGGCCCGATGGAGTTCCTTAAGAACGAAGAGGACCTCTACACGATCGCCGACCTGAAGGAGCGCTTCCAATGAAGAAAGGCGACATTGTTCTGGTGCCATTCCCGTTCACGGACCTCTCCAACACCAAGAACCGACCTGCGCTTGTCCTTGCGTATGACCAACGCGATGTAATCCTGGCATTCATTTCCACGCAAGTGCATCTGGCTTCCAGCAACGATTTGCTGCTCCGCCCGAACGCCACCAATGGGCTCAAGAAGGAATCACTGCTGCGGTTGTCGAAGCTCATTACGCTGGATGCGCGATTGATCCTCGGGAAGATCGGTGCCCTCACCGCTGCGGAACTCGCGCAAGCCGATTCGTCCTTAGCACGAATCCTAGGGCTGCGGATAGAGTGAAGTCAGGCTCATCCGAGGACTGTGCTCCAAAGGTCCGACCAGGACTCCTCTAGCACCGGGCTGGGATAGCGCCAATAGTGCAGATCGATCAGCAGGTAGCCAACGGCTCCCAAGATCACGATGATCGGGAGCGCTCGGGTCCAATTCACCGGCTTCAGCAAACGCACTAACGCCCACGCACCGGTAGCTGGCAGGATCATGTAGAATGGCGCATCGAGCATGATGAACCAGAGTGACATGATACCGTGGTTCACGCCGATATCGAAGTCGATGTTGTACTGATAGGTCTTTGCTAGGATCACGAGCGAAGTAATGGCCGCGCAGCACCAAACGGCAGCGGACCCTCGTCGTTCAATCGACCATCGCCGCATGACTTACGCTCGCAAAGAGATCCTGAACGTAGTCCCCTTCCCCGGCGCGCTCCGCTTCACGAAGATCTTGCCGCCGTGGTATTGCTCGACGATGCGCTTGGTGAGCGAGAGGCCCAAGCCCCAGCCGCGCTTCTTGGTGGTGAAGCCGGGCTGGAACACCGTCTTGTGCTGCGAGGCCGGTATGCCCTTGCCGGTATCGGTCACATCCACGTGCACCTGGTCGCCCTCCGGGATGATCTCGATGGTGATGGCGCCTTCGCCCTCCATGGCATCCACGGCGTTGCGGATCAGGTTCTCCAGCACCCAGCTGAACAGCGGACGGTTCAGGGGAACCTGCAGCTCCGTATCGGCGGGCGTGCTCACCTCGATGCGCGCTCGGCTGGGCAAGCGCGGACGCAAGTAGAGCACCGTGGCGCGCAGCGTGTGGTAGAGCTTCTCCGGCGCGAGGTCGGGCGCCGATCCGATCTTCGAGAAACGCTCGGTGATCACCTCCAGACGGTCCACATCCTTGCGCATCTCGCTGATGGCCGACGGGTCAGTGCCTTGCTCCTTGAGCAGCTCGAGCCAGGCCATGAGCGAGCTCAGCGGCGTGCCCAGCTGGTGCGCGGTCTCCTTGGCCATGCCCACCCACACCTGATTCTGCTCGGCGTTGCGGAACACGCTGAAGAGCGCGTAGGCCACCAGCAGGAAGAGCGCGAGGATGGCCAGCTGCACATAGGGGAAGTACCGCAGCTGCTTGATCACGAGGCTCTCCTCGTAGTAGATGTAGTTGCGTCCCTTGCCCGGCAGGTCGATGGCGATGGGCGCGTTGGCCTGCTCCATGGCCGCCAAGCGCAGGCGCAAAGCAGCGGTATCGCCGCGCACCTCCTCCTCGATGTTCGCGGTCTCCAGGATGTGCGCGCGCGT
>CAZJTB010000464.1:0-2630 GCA_964548485.1 uncultured Chryseobacterium sp.
CCAGCAACGCATGTCACCGCCAGCGCCGCCCATGACCAACGAGCGCGCATCGCCGACAGCCCCAGCCCGCCCAGCCCGCAGAGCAGCAGACCGGCTTTAAGCGCGGTGAAGTCGTGGCCCGTGTACTCCAGCAGGAAGGCCATCTCCAGGGCCACGGGCAGCGCCGTGAGCGCCACGAAGAGCCAAAGTTGGCTGCGCTTGGCATCGACCGAATGGCGCTTCCACAGCAGCACGGCAAGCGGTAAGAGCAGCGGCAGCCAGCTGATGCGGTAGTTGATCAGTAGCGCGCTGAGCATACCGCCGTGCGCGCTGGTGGTTCCGCGCTCGGCATAGCGCCCGGTGAAGTAGGCGAGCAGGGCATCGGCATCAACCACCTGCAGCCAGCGCCATGTGGTGAACGCCAGCGCGAAGCCGACACCGGCAAACGCCGAAGCCAACAACCGCAACCGCGTCGCGTCGCCCTGCTGGCGCCATTGGACAATAACGATCAGGCCCAATGCCATGCCTGCCCACACGCCCGGCCAGCTGATGAGCGTGGTGAGGAACAAGGTGATCGCGCACCAGGCGGCCATGCTCCAGGAGATCGCCTGGGCGCTCTTCAAGGCGCGCAGCGCCACGAGCACATGCCACACCCAGGCGTTCTGCACGAACATGTCGCTCATGTAGGCATTCCCGTGAAACCAGAGCGGCGCGGGCATGAAGAGGTAGAGCAGCGCGGCGAAGAGCGGCGCCGGCCCTTCGCGTGCCAGCTCGCGCACGACGAGGTACAAGCCGATGGCCGTGAGCAGGTGGAAGAACAGATTGAAGAGCTGCAAGCCCAGGACATTGGGCTCTGTGCCCGTGAAGGTGAACAACGCATGCGGCAGGTCGAAGGCCAGCGGCGGATGCGAGAGGTAGTAGAGCACGCCATCGTGCAAGGCGGGCGCATCGGTGAAGCCGGGCGGAATCCGGTCAGCGGGGCCGGTGAAGGTGATGGCCGGCGCGCCGTGGTGGGCGAGGAAGCCATCGTGGTGCCAGTTGTGCAGCGCGATGAGCACCAGCGCGGTGCAGAGCTCGTGGTGCCCGCTCAACGGGCGGTTGAGCAAGGGCCAGCGCACGACCACGCTCACCGCAAAGGCGAGGAGCAGGATGAGCAGATGGCGGCGCGGCATCGCACGAACATAGCGCGGCTACCTTGGTCGCATCATGGATGCGCGCGGCGAGCGTTCGATTCCGTCATGGGCCGTGCTGCTCCTGCTGGTGGCCGTCAGCATCGGAGCACATGCATCCATCCTCACCTGCACCTTCTTCAGCGACGATTTCCAGGTGCTCTGGCGGTTGCGCTCCGGCGAGGGCAGCAGCTTCTTCCGGCCCCTCTCAGACCTCTCGCTCCGCGCCAACCTGGCCCTGGCCGGCGCGGAGCCGTGGGTCTTCCGTGTGGTGAACCTGGCATTCCTCGGCATCAACGGCTGGCTTGTGCATCTGCTGGCCAGACGGCTGCTCAGCCGAGACGCCGCCCTCGCCGCAGGCCTGTTGTTCGTGCTATATCCCTTCCACCTCGAGCCGCAGGCCTGGATCATCGGCCGTGGCATCGCCCTGGCCTCGGCGTTCACGCTGGGGGCCTTGGTGGTGGCGACCGGGAATGCGCCATGGGCCATGCGCGCCGTGCTCGTTGGTGTCCTGGTGCTGCTCAGTTCGCTGTGCTATGAGAGCGCGCTGCTCGCGCCACTGCTGCTCGGGGCGTGGTGGCTACTGCTCCGGCCTGCTGACACGAGGACCTGGCGCGTGATGGTGGTCGCATCCATCGCGGTGGTCGTGCTGAACCTCGTGCTGCGCTGGATGGTGCTCGGAGGCCTGGCGAATGACTATGGAGCAGCCTTCTTCGTCAAGCCGGTGGGCGATTACCTCGGCTCGGCCTTCAAGGTCATCGGGCGCTCCTTCCTGCCGCCGCACGACGACCCTTCAGTGCAGACCGTGCGCTTCGCGCTGCTCGGCCTTGCGCTCACGCTCGTCGGGCTCTGGTTCTGGCGCTCGAACCGGTTCCATCCAGAGCGCCTGCGCGCTGCTGCGCTGGTGGCTTCGCTATACGGGATCGCCTCCCTCATCGCCATGGTGGGTGGTGTGAGCACGCGCACGAGTGAGAGCGACCGTTTCCTCTATATGCCCTCGGCATTCCTGTGTGTGCTGGTCGCGCTGGCGATGGAGGGTATCCGGTCGAAGGCGATGGGGCGGATGGCCCTCGTGATGCTGGTGGCATCATGGTCACTGCTCTTGCGCCAGGGCCTGGGGCATTGGCGCATCGCTTCCGAGACCATTGTTCGCCTCATCGCTGAAACGCCTGAACCGCTGCACGGCGGAAGACTGCTCGTCCTCAACCTGCCGAGCGACCATCGCGGCGCCTTCATCTTCCGGCATGGGTTCCCGGAGGCGCTGCGGCTGAGCGGGCGGGGTGCGGCAGATGTTGTCCTGGTGCAGGAAGACCTGGGCCAGACGGTGGTCACCTACGACAGCGATACGCTGGTGGTGCGGGAATCGGATGTGCGCTACAATGCAAGCGAGGCCCTCAAGCCGAAGCCTTGATACCCTTCGCAGCTCGCTTCTCTCCCAGCATCTCCTTCACCCCCTCCACCACCGCCACATCATCAATCCCG
>CAZJTB010000465.1:0-2626 GCA_964548485.1 uncultured Chryseobacterium sp.
CGCGCACCATCGCCCTCTGCCTCGACCGCTCCCCCGAACTCATCATCTCCGTGCTCGGCATCGTGCAGGCCGGCGCCGCCTACGTGCCCATCGACCCCACCTACCCGGTCGAGCGCATCGCGGGCATGCTGGAGGATGCGAAACCGCCGGTGGTGATCACCAGCAAGGCCCATCAGCACCTCTTCCAAGGCACCCAGGCCAAGGTGATCCTCATCGAGGACATGGACTTGGAGAATGGTCCGCTGTTCGAAGGCCCCTGCCCCGCCACGCCGGACGACCTGCTCTACGTGCTCTTCACCAGCGGCAGCACAGGCCGGCCCAAGGGCGTGGCCATGCACCATGCGCCGCTCACCAACCTGATCCAGTGGCAGCTGCGCACAAGCGTATGCAAGGAGGGTGACCGGACACTGCAGTTCGCGCCGATCAGCTTCGACGTGAGCTTCCAGGAGATCTTCACCACGTTCGCCCAAGGCGGCACGCTGGTGCTGATCACCGATGAGGACCGCCTGAACAGCACGCAGCTCCTGCGGAAGATCATCGCCCAGCGGATCAACCGCATCATCGTGCCCTTCGTGGCCTTGCAATACCTGGCCGAGGCCGTGGAGCGCACGAGCGAAGTGCCGTCCACACTGAAAGAGGTCTTCACCAGCGGCGAGCAACTGAAGATCACGCCCGCCATCGCGAACCTCTTTTCGCAGCTGCCCGGCTGCCGCTTCTGCAACCAGTACGGCCCCACCGAAGGCCACGTGGTGAGCGAGCTCGAGCTGAAGGGCGATCCTTCCATCTGGCCCGCGCTGCCCAACATCGGCACCGCCATCGATAACGTGAAGCTCTATGTGCTCGACGAGCAGATGAAGCCCGTGGCGAAGGGCGAAGAAGGCGAGCTCTACCTCGGCGGCGCCTGCGTGGCCAAGGGCTACATCGGTCGCGATGACCTCACGGCCGAACGCTTCCTTGCGGATCCGTTCATCCCGGGTGGTCGTATGTACAAGACCGGCGACCGCGCGGCGGAACTGCCGAATGGCGAGATCGACTACAAGGGCCGCATCGACGGCCAAGTGAAAGTGCGCGGCTACCGCATCGAACTGGGTGAAGTGGAGGTGGCCATGGAGAAGCACCCCGCGGTGGAGCAAGCCGTGGCCACTGTGCGCGAGGACCGTCCGGGCCTGAAGCGCTTGATCGGGTACTACGTCGCCAAGAGCGAGTTGAGCACGAACGAGCTGCGCAAGCACCTCGCCTCGCTCCTGCCCGACTACATGCAGCCTTCCGCCTTCGTGGCGGTGAAGGAACTGCCCCGCACCCCCAGCGGCAAGATCGACCGCAAGGCCCTGCCCGCGCCGGATGTAAAGCGTCCCGACCTCGACGTGGCCTTCGCTGCGCCGACGACCGCTGTTCAGAAGACACTTGCCAACGTGTGGGCCGACCTGCTCGGCATCGACCGCGTGGGCATCGATGACAACTTCTTCGACCTCGGCGGCAACTCGTTGCTGAGCATCCAATGCGTGGCGCAGCTGGAAGGCCATGGCCTGAAGCTGCCGATTGTGAAACTGTACCAGCACCCGACCATCCGGGCCTGTGCATCCTTCCTGGAAGGAGATGCGGCCGCCACCTCACCTGCTGAAATGGCGAAGGCCCGTGTACGGGCGCGTCATGACGCGCCCCCACGGGACATAGCGATCATCGGCATGAGCGGCCGCTTCCCCGGTGCGGAGAACGTGGAGCAGCTCTGGAAGAACCTGCTCGCGAAGAAGAACAGCATCACCACCTGGACGGCGGATGAGCTCGATCCGAGCATCACCGCTGAACTGCGCAACGACCCCGACTACGTGAAGGCGCGCGGCGTGATCGCCGATGCCGACAAGTTCGACCACGGCTTCTTCGGCGTGAACCCCAAGGTGGCCGCGCTGATGGACCCGCAGCAACGCGTGTTCCTGGAGACCGCTTGGGCCGCGCTGGAGGATGCCGCCTACGATCCCGCGCGCTTCGCCGGGCTCATCGGCGTGTACGCCGGCATGGGCAACAACACCTACTTCACCCGCAATGTCTTCGGTCACCCCGAGCTCATCGAGCAGGTCGGCGACTTCGCGGTGATGACGGCCAACGAGAAGGACTACATCGCCACGCGCCTGGCCTTCGAGTTCGACCTGCGTGGACCGGCCTTGAGCATCCACACCGCGTGCAGCACCTCGCTCGTGGCGATCGCCCAGGCCTTCAAGGCGCTGCGCGAGGGCGAGTGCGACATGGCGCTGGCCGGCGGCATCGCGATCACGGCGCCGATCAACAGCGGCATCGTGTACAACGAGGGCGGCATGTACAGCCCCGACGGCAGTACGCGCACCTTCGATGCCAATGGCAAGGGCACCTCGTTCAGCGACGGCTGCGGCATCATCGTGCTGAAGCGCCTGGATGATGCGGTGCGCGACAAGGACCACATCTACGCGGTGATCAAGGGCGCCGCGCTGAACAACGACGGCAGCGACAAGGCCAGCTTCACCGCGCCCAGCGTGCGCGGCCAGGCCGAAGTGATCGCCATGGCGCAGGCCGATGCGGGCGTGACGCCGAATGAGATCACCTACGTCGAAGCGCATGGAACCGCAACTCCGCTTGGTGATCCGATCGAGGTGGA
>CAZJTB010000466.1:0-2624 GCA_964548485.1 uncultured Chryseobacterium sp.
CTTTCACAAAGCGTGCCTCGCGCGTGGCGGACAGGAACTCCATCCACTCCTCGGCCGTCGGCTGAACGGCGCTGTGCACCAACGCGGCCAGAACGGGATGCGGCGTGCTCATCGGATCACCCCAGCAGCTCCGCTGCCTTCTTCAGCGCATCGGCCATGCCGCCGGGCTCCTTCCCCCCTGCCGTAGCGAAGTCGGGTTGGCCGCCGCCACCGCCCTTGATCAGCGGACCGATCTGCTTGATGATGTCCACCGCCTTCAGGCCCGAGGCTTCGAGGGCCTGCTTGCCGAGCGATACCGCGAGCAGCGGCTTGCCATCGATCACGGAACCGGCCACGAAAGCCAGGTCGGCGTGCTGCTCGCGCAGGGTGAAGCCGAGGTCTTTCATGCCTTGGGCATCGAGGTCGAGTTGCTCCACCAGCACTTTCACGCCTTTCGCATTCGCCTTCGCCTTGGCCGGAATGGATGCGGCATAACGCTTCACCTTCTCGCGAGCGGCCTTCTCGAGCTCCTTGGTGAGGCTGGCGTTCTGCTCGGCGAGCTTCTGCACGGCGGCCACCACATCGGCGGGGCGCTTCAGCAGGTCCTCGATGGCCTCCAGCTTCGCGAGCTTCTCGTTGATCATGCGCTCGGCCTCCACGCTGGTGACGGCCTCGATGCGGCGGATGCCTGCGGCCAGCGCGCTCTCGCTCACGATGCGGAAGGGACCGATGACGCCGGTGCGGGGCACGTGCGTGCCGCCACAGAGTTCCACGCTCGGGCCGAACTTCACCACGCGCACGTTATCGCCGTACTTCTCGCCGAAGAGCGCCATGGCGCCCATGGCCTTCGCCTCGGTGATGGGCACGTTGCGCTTGTCCTCGAACACGATGTCGTCGGTGATCATGGCGTTCACCTCGCGCTCGATGGTGGCCAGCTCCTCGGGCGTCACCTTGGCGAAGTGGCTGATGTCGAAGCGCAGGCGGTCGGGTGCCACGAGCGAGCCCTTCTGCTCCACGTGCGTGCCCAGGTGCTTGCGCAGGGCGTGGTGCAGCAGGTGCGTGGCCGTGTGGTTGCGCGCGGTGAGGCCGCGCCGCTGCGTATTCACCTGCGCGGTGAGCGGCTTGCTCACGTCCTTCGGCAGTTCCTTGGTGAAGTGGACGATGAGCTGGTTCTCGCGCTTGGTGTCAATCACCTCGACCTGATCGGCGCCTTGGATGAGCCAGCCTTGGTCACCGACCTGTCCACCGCCTTCGGCATAGAACGGCGTACGGTCCAGCACAAGCTGGAACTGGTCGCCTCCCTTGCCGCTCACCTTGCGGTAGCGCAGGATGCGGGCCTCGGTGCTCAGTTCATCGTAGCCGATAAAGGCCGTTTCGCCCTTGCCCAGTTCCACCCAATCACCCGTGGTGACGGCCGTGGCGGCGCGGCTGCGCTCCTTCTGCTTCTGCAGCTCGGCCTCGAAGCCCTTCATATCCACGTCCATCTTCTGCTCGCGCGCCATGAGCTGCGTGAGGTCGATGGGGAAGCCGTAGGTGTCGAAGAGCTCGAAGGCCTTGTCGCCGCTGAGTGTGCCCTTGCTTTCCGCGAGGGCCTGCTCCAGGCGCCTGGTGCCCTGCTCCAGCGTGCGCAGGAAGGCTTTCTCCTCCTCCTGCATCACGCTCTCGATGAGCTGCTGCTGCTTGCGCAGCTCGGGGAATTGGTCGCCCATCTCCTTGGCGAGCGTGGCCACCAGCGTATGCATGAAGGGCTCATTGAAGCCGAGGAAGCTGTAGCCGTAGCGCACGGCGCGGCGCAGGATGCGGCGGATCACGTAGCCCGCACCGGTATTGCTGGGCAATTGCCCGTCCGCGATGGCAAAGCTGATGGCGCGCAGGTGATCGGCGATCACGCGCATGGCGATGTCGCTCTTCTCCTCCTGGCCGTACGCCTTGCCGCAGCGCTTCGCGATGGCCTGGATCAGCGGCTGGAACACATCGGTGTCGTAGTTGCTGCGTTTCCCTTGCAGCACCATGCACAGGCGCTCGAAGCCCATGCCGGTGTCCACGTGCTGGGCAGGCAGTGTCACGAGCGAGCCATCGGCCTTGCGCTCGAACTGCATGAACACGTTGTTCCAGATCTCGATCACCTGCGGGTGGTCGTTGTTCACCAGCTCGCGCCCGGGCTTCTGCGCCTTCTCTTCCGCCGTGCGCACATCCACGTGGATCTCGGTGCACGGCCCGCACGGACCGGTGTCGCCCATCTCCCAGAAGTTGTCCTTGCGGCCGAAGGGCAGGATGCGGTCCTCGGGCAGGTATTGCTTCCACAGCTCGCGGGTCTCCTCATCGGCGGGCAGGCCATCCTTCTCATCGCCGCCGAAGTAGGTCACGTAGATGTCGGCCGTGTTGATCCTGTACTCGTCCACCAAAAGTTCCCACGCCCACTGGATCGCCTCCTTCTTGAAGTAGTCGCCGAAGCTCCAGTTGCCGAGCATCTCGAACATGGTGTGGTGGTAGGTGTCGATGCCCACCTCCTCCAGGTCGTTGTGCTTGCCGGAGACGCGCAGGCACTTCTGCGTGTCGGCGATGCGGGTGTGCTTGGCCTCGCGGTTGCCCAGGAAGAGGTCCTTGAACTGGTTCATGCCCGCGTTGGTGAACATGAGCGTGGG
>CAZJTB010000467.1:0-2620 GCA_964548485.1 uncultured Chryseobacterium sp.
GTTCTTCAGCCAGGTTGATGCCTTGCTTTCTCAGCAGCGCGGCAGCGCGCTCTTGCTGCTCATCATGTTCTTGCTTTACGCGACGCGCCTGTATGAGCAGTTCCTGCTTCTGGTCCGGCTTACGGATCTTGAAGACCGCCGGGAAGGCCCGTTGCCAATTGAATGGACGCACGGTGCGCTCGCCGCCGAGGTCCAGGGTGCCGTCGTAATAGTCGGTGTCAACCAAGCTATTTCCGCACAACACATTCTCATCCAACGTCGGCAATATCCTTTCCTGTGCGAAGTCCAGACTGTGCTGGATGCTCGCCGTGGTCTCACCCTCCATGCACTTCAGAAGCAGGCTCAGCTTGGTCACCTCCACCGCGTTGGGGTCCAGGTCAACGCCGTGAATGTTGTTGAGCAGGATCTCCTTCTTCACCGCGCTGGTCAACTCTCCGTCCGGGCGAAGCACCGCATCGCGTTTGGCGCCTTTCGCAGGTGCGTGCTCACGGTAATACCTCTTGTGCCAGTCCAATAGGAACTGGTAAGCGCCCAACAGGAAACTGCCGCTGCCACAGGCGGGGTCCAGCACCTTCAGCTCCTTCACCTCCTTCGGCGTGCGGCCCTTGACCAGGTCGCCCACGGTGCGCTGCACGATATAGTCCACGATGTATTGCGGGGTGTAGTACACACCACCGGCCTTGCGCACCTCGGGCTTTTCTTCGATGCGCGCCCGGTGGCCGGCATCGATGCGGATGCGCTTGCCGAGGAACTGCTCGTAGGCACTGCCGAGTATCTCCACGCTCAGCACGCTGAATTCGTAGGGGCTCTTGGGATAGTAGAGGTCCTCCACGATGTTCCGCACCACCTTGTTGTCCACCTCGATGGTGGCGCTGCGCTTGTCCTTTCGGAAGTCGAACAGGCCACTGTTGTACTTGGTGTCCGCGCGACGGAACAGCTTGAAGAGATTGATGTACAGCTCGCCGCCCTCGCGTATTGCGGCCATCAGTTCGCCGTAGGGTTCAACGCCACGATCCTCGGCGATGCGCAGGAAGATGATGCGGTCGATGGTCTGCTGCACAACGTGGTTCAAGTCCTCTTCCTCCAGATCGCGGTTGCGCAAGCTGATGCTCGTGGCCAGGTACTTGCGCCAGGTGTCCAGGCTTTCCAGGAAGGCATCGTCCACGGTGGCCGTACCGCGTTTGCCCCGGTCGCTCTTCACGAAGCGGTCGAATCCGCCCTTGCGTACCTGCTCCTTGCTGAAGGTGTCCCACAAGTAGTCGAACTCCTTATCGTAGTCCTCGAACGTGAGATACTTGATGCGCGCCACGGAAGCTTTATCATCGGCGTTGGGGCGCTTGCTGCAATCGTACACGCTGAACTCTTCGAAGTCCGTGAGGATGCTCACCGGAAGCTTCGCGCTCCACGCATAGCGGCGCACCTGGTAGGCGGGCTCCACCTCGCTCTTCAGCCGCACGTTGGGCTTCTTGGCCTCCACGAAGAAGAGGCGCTTGCCGCCTTCCAGCCTGAAGCTGTAATCCGGGGCCTTCAGCGCCTTGCCCACCTTCACACGGTCCTCATGGATCACCTCGCGATATGCCTCGGCGTTGCCCGCGCTGTTGTCGATGTCCCAGCCCAGCGCCTTGAAGAAGGGGTCGATGAAGTCGCGCCGCACCTGCGTCTCATTGTAGTCCGGACGCTTGTAGCTGGCGTACTGCTCGCGGAAACGCGCCACCAGCTCAGCAATACGGGCTCGGGCCTCTTCACGGGTTGGCGGGATGAACATGACGGGGAAACTGGCGAGAATAGATGGTGCAACTTACGAGTACGAGTTTGTCCGTGGTGTGGGTGACTCAAACCGTTTTGCACGGGGTGTGGTGAACGTGACATGGATATCAACCATAATCGTGGAGAACTGCTTACACAAGCACACATGCATCGTGCGTACCTTGAACATCGACCGATTGACGACAAATCCGGCGAGCGGGATAGAGATGTTGGACCTTGCAAAACAAACCGCCTCATTCAAGTGCGAGCAATGTGGCCGTGACCACTCCGTGAAGCTCGCTGATGTAGCCGCAGGGCGCACAATATCCTGTGCCTGCGGTACCAGTATCAAGCTGGTGGATCACGATGGCTCTGTGTCAAAGGGCATCCGCGACGTCAATGCAGGATTCGAGAAGCTCGAAGACACGATCAATAAGATTAATCGGAGGTGAATGGGTTTAATGCGCTTGGGCCTGATCTGGGCGATAGCGTGAGGGGGCGCAGCGGCAGCTAGGCGCAGGCAGGGCCTTGCAGCCGCGAGCAGCAAGGAGGCCCCGACGGTAGGAGGGGCCCCCGGAGCGCCGCGGATGCTGGCCCGGACAAGTCCGGCTAAAGCGAAGCACCCGGCCCCGCCCTCGTACGAGAAGCGTGGCCTGGCGCAGCCTGTTGTTGTGCTATCTGAGGGCGGGGACACGCCCCGCTCACTTACGCCTCCGCCTTGCTCTTCCTCGCCTTCCCATTCCCATTGGCCTTCTCCGCTTCCTTCTCATCCACGGGCTTGCGCAGCACAGCCTGCCCCGCCTCAGCGGGGATCTTCCCGTCGAACACATCGATCACCTGCGGCTTGCCGGTCTCCAGCGTGCCCGCGATGATC
>CAZJTB010000468.1:0-2616 GCA_964548485.1 uncultured Chryseobacterium sp.
GATTCAGAAGAAGGCGCGCACCTGCGCGCCGCCCACGTGCACCACGGGCACGCCCTCGCTGCGCCGCCCGTTGTAGGTGAGGTCGATCTGGAGGTTGCTGCTCAGGTTGCGCTGCAGCCCCACGCTCCACGTGCCGTTGATACCCGGCCTGAGCCCGGCGAGCAATTCGTTCGCGAGCGAGGTGTTCAGGATCCCGTCGTAATCGATGCCCACGAGGTTTGCCGTAAGAAGGAAGCTGCCCTTGCCCGGTGCATTGAGGCGCAGCTCCAGGCCCAGGTCGCGCAGTTCGGCCACCTCACCGCCGAACTCCTCCTGATTCCGCTTCACCGTGTGCTTGTAGGAAAGCTGCGCGCGCATGGTGGTGCCGGGCTGCCAGGTGAAGCGCGGCTTGGCGCTCTCCTGCCGAACGGACCAGGTGCGTCCGGTGAGGAGGTCGGAGTCGCTGCTCGAACGGCCGCGCTCGCCCTCCACATCCAGCGTGAGGTGCCGTGTGATGTTCCAGCGCGCGCGCACCGCATCCGACCGTCGCGCGCGCGCGTCGAATCCATTCAGCAGCAGCGTGCGCGAGCGGTCGTTCTGCCAGGTGTGGTCGATGCTCCACGTTCGGCTCGAACGGTCGAAGTAGACGGTGTTGCGGGCCGACGCCGTGTATGACCGCAGGTCCGGGTCGCGCCGATCGGGCAGGAAGGGGTCGAGGGCCAGCACGGGATCATCGGCGCCGGTCTTGCGGTCCACGCGCGCGCTGGCCAGGTTCGAGAAGCGCCCGATGAAGCGCCGAAGGCCCTGCGCATCGGCCCATCGCACGCCGGGCCGCAGGTCGAGCGAGAGGCTCGTCTGGTTCGAGTAGGTGCGCACGTAGCTGGTGCCCGGCACGAAGACGCGCAGGAAGTTCGCCTCGTAGCCGAAGTTGGCCACCTCGAACTCATTCAGCTCCTTGATGCCGTTGCCGTTGTAGTCGTTCCAGATGTACAGGCCTTGGCCTGCGGGCACCTGCACGTAGATGTACTCGCGCTGCTGCTCCAGGCCCGAGCCGAACTCGTTGAAGAAGTCGATGATGGCGGCGCCCTTCCAGAGCATCACATCGTAATCGATGCGGGCCAGGTAGGTGTCCTGTGGCCGCTGCGTGGTGAGGGTGGTATCCTTGATCTCCAGGCGGCGGTAGGTGGCCGTGGTGGCCAGCCGGTTCCGCGGGTTGCGCGCCAGGTCGAGCCCGAAGGAATAGCTCGTGGCCAGCGTGGCCAGCGCGAGCCGCCCATCGCGCAGGGCCTCATCCGTGCGCTGGCCTGCCGCCAGTCGCCACTTGTTGCGGAACGTGTCGGGGCTCTGCACGAAGGCTTCCCATTCGTGGAAGGCGTAGCTGCCCGGCCGCAGTCCCGCAAGCGAATCCACGCGGAAGCGGTTGCGCTCCTGCTCGTCGTTCCAGCCGAATGTGACGGGCTTCAGGCGAAGGCGCGCCGTGCCCTTGTGCCTCCGGAAATCACTGTCGCGCTCGCCGTTGCCCAGCATCCAGCTGCCTTGGCCCAGCAGGTCGAAGCGGCCGAGCCGCAGCGCGCTGAAGGCCTCCGGGCGGATGCCGGTGAACCGGTCGCGCACCTGGAAGGTGCTGGCCCCGAGGCTCGCCCGGCCGATGCGACGTCCCTCGATGCCGACGCTGCTGATGGTGAGCAGCTGATCGCCTGCGGTGCTCACGCCGATGAGGTTCCAGTTGCGCTCGAACTCCACCGCGCGGTACCGCTCGATGAAGCGGAAATCGCGGCTCACGCCTTCCGCCTCGGCGCTGAGCACGAGGTGAAGGCTGGTGTCGGCCGTGGAGATGGGGATGCCATGCTGGCCTCTCGCCATCAGTCCGTATCCAGCGTTATCGGCGGCGTCCGCCGGGCTGAAGGTGTTCGCATCGAGATTGGTGAAGGCGGCCTCAGCGCCCAAGCGGCTCCGTGCGCCCGCGCGATGCTCCCAGCCCACCGTCACCATCTGCTGCGCGCGCGGGGCGATCAGCAACCGCACCGGAGCGTGCGTGCCGCGATGGCGCACCACCCCGCCGATGGTATCCGGCGGCAGCCACCGGAAAACGCGCCCGTTGGGTGTGAACTCCTTCAGGGCGTAATCGCCATTGCCGGCGCCCACCTCGGAGAAGACCACGCGGAACAGGGCGCTGTCAGGATGCGTGCTGTGAACGAACACCGGGGAATACCCGAGTGAATCGGTGCGCCAATAGAGCACCTGGTCCGTGGCGAAGCCGGTGCTGTCCACGCCCGTGACCACCGCTGCCAGGGGATCATCGCCGGCCATCCGCAGCACCTCGCGCTCCTGCGCGCTCAACTGCTGCTGCAGCGGCTGATTGCGATGGTCCTGCTCGCTGTACACATGCAGCCGCCAGGTGCTCCGGCCGCGCTCCAGCGCATCATCGAGGCGCACCAGCGAGCGCGCGTAGTTCTTGTCGGAGTACTGGAACTCCACCACGATGCGGCGATCCTTGGTGATGAGGCGCTTGGCGGTGAAGGTGACCTCCGCCGTGTTGTAATCGATCACGTAATCATTCTCCTGCCCGCGCAGCAGCTGCTGCCCATCGATGAAGACGCGCTCGCTGCCGGAGAGCACGATGATCACCGAGCCCGC
>CAZJTB010000469.1:0-2615 GCA_964548485.1 uncultured Chryseobacterium sp.
GCCCTATGCCCTCTTCCTGGCGAACTACAGCATGATCCACCATGGCGACCCGACCATCGGCACGCTCGGCGTGCAGTGGTCCGTGGCCATCGAGGAGCAGTTCTACCTGCTGTGGCCGCTGCTGCTCATCGCGGTGAAGCGGCCGGTCCACCTCGCCATCGCCATTATCTCCATCATCGTGCTCGCCACCTGCTTCGCCGGGGCCAGCGAGCCGCGCACGGCCTACTTCCACCTGCTCAGCAACGTGCGCTACCTGGGCGCCGGAGCGTTGCTGGGCGTGCTCGTGGACCGCAGCGGAAGCCCGCGCCTGCATCGTCTGATGCCGTTGGCCCGTGGCGCATTCATCGCCGCCATGCCGCTCGCGCTGCTGGTGCTCTTCATCTGGGTGGGCGATTCGCCCCGCCGCGCCGTGCTGGCCGACATCCTCGCGGCAGGCGCCTTCTGCCTGGTGCTCCTTGAGCGCTCACACGCCGGGCCGCGCATGCTCCGTCTCGATGCCTTCAGGCCCCTGCCCTGGCTCGGCGAGCGCAGCTATGGCCTGTACCTGCTGCACATGCCCGCTATCGCATTGGCCCGGTGGATCATTGGATCGGATCCCTCGCTTACCGCCATCGCTGTTCCACTGGCCATTGCCTTGAGCTGCCTGTTCGCTGATATGAGCCATCGCTTCATCGAGCAGCCATTCCTGCGGCTGAAAGCACGCTACGCATGATGGTAGCGCCTCAACACAACCGCGTGAAGAACTGCGTTGCTTGAATGGGCGGCCCGAGCCGTGCCCGGTTCTTGCTTTACGCGCCACGCATGCGCCCGTTCACCTTCCTGTCCGCCATGGCCCTCGCCGGTGCCGCCACCGGGCAATCGCTCTGGCGGCTCGATAGCCTCGTGGCCACCTGGCCCGTGCGCGCCGCCATCGAGCAGAGCCGCCATCACAGCCGTCCGGGCGTGGTGCGCGCCATGGACACGCGCGGCCTGTACGAGAAGCTGAAGCCCCTGGCGACCGTGCTCCCCGTGTTCGCCGACAGCGCCGTTGACCGCTACGTGAACACGCTGGGCGAGCCGCGCCGCGAGGAGCTGCGCGCCGCGCTGGGCCTGCTGGAGGAATACGCGCCGCTGATCGATGGCGAGCTGGCGCGCAACGGCCTGCCCAGGGAGCTGCGCCACCTGCCGCTCGCACTCTCGTGCATGAATACGCTGGCCAATGGACCGGAAGGCGGAGCGGGCCTCTGGATGCTGAGCTATCCGGTGGCGGTGCGCTACGGCCTCCGCGTGGACGATGCCATCGATGAGCACCACGACCCGCGCCTGAGCACCATGGCCGCTGCGCGCTGGCTCAAGGACCTCCGCGCGCGCTGCGGCGATTGGCCCACGGCGGTGATGGCCTTTGCCTGCGGCCCGGCCAACGTGACGCGCGCGAAGCAGCGCACGGCGGGCACGATGGAGCCGCGCCTGCTCTATCCGCAATTCACCGCTGGGAGCCGCGATGCCCTGCCCATGCTGATGGCCATGGCCTACCTGGCCACCCATGCGGAGGCATTGGGCATAGCGCCCATCCATGTCACGCCGATGGAGCCCGCCGACACGATCCGCGCGCGGCACGAGCTGCTCATCTCCGCCATCGCCGCCGCGCAGGGCCTGCCCAAGGACCGGCTGCATGCGCTGAACCCGGTGCTCTGCAGCGACCGCGTGCCGGCCCACCACGCCCTGCTCATTCCGCGCGGCGAACGCAAGCGGTATGAGGCGCTCGCCGACAGCGTGCAGCGCCTGCAGCAGTGGATCGCCGAGACCGAGCGCAAAGCCAGCGAGCCCGGCGAGGATGCTGTGGCGAAAGGGCCCGATGGCCGCGAAGCCATCTACTACCGCGTGCGCCCCGGCGACTACCTCGGCCGCATCGCGCAGCGCTTCAGCGTGAAGGTGGCGCAGCTTAGGACCTGGAACCGGATGAAGGGCGACCACATCGACGTGGGCGAGGAACTCGTGATCTGGGTGACGCCCGCCCAGCGCGCGCGCTTCGAGAAGGAGCAGGAGAAGAGCGAAGAGGGCGAAGGCCCCACCAACCAGCAGGCACCGCGCGCCGCGGAAAGCGTGGCGAAGGCCGAAGGGAAACCCGTCACGAAGCCACAGCCGAAGCCGTCAGCGCCATCAGCTGCCGGCACCGATGATGGCTTCACCTGGTACACGGTGCGCAAGGGCGATTCGCTCTACGGCATCGCCAAGCGCTATCCGGGGGTGGATGCCGATTCGCTCATGCGCGTGAACGGGATCGGTGCTGGCATCCGCCCCGGCCAGCGGATCAAAGTCCCCATGAAGCCATGAGCCCGATTCGCGTACTCGGCTTCGTGGCGGCGGTGCTCGTGCTGCTGGCGCTGATTGGGCAGGCGCTGCCGAAGGACGGCGCGGACCTCGGCCTCTTCACCCTGCGCATGCCGCGCGCGCACGACTTGCTCTTCGCGGAGAAGGATGCACGGGTGGACATCAGCGACATCCTGGCCATCGAGGCCGACAGCGCCGCCAGCGACACGGTGGCCGTGGCCGCCATCACGGACACGGTCATCGAGAGCCCCGACACCGCGCGCGCGCCCATCGCCTTCGACGAGAGCAGTCTGGCGCCGATTGAG
>CAZJTB010000470.1:0-2610 GCA_964548485.1 uncultured Chryseobacterium sp.
CTGCGGCCCAGCCGGCGCTGGTCCTCCTTCGTGCGCAGCAGGCTGGTCACGCGGATGCGGGCATCGGCCAGGTCGGTATCGGCGATGCGCGCCTTGAAATCCTGGGCGATGGAGCGCAGGGTGGCGGCGGCGTTGGCCGTGAGGTACGGCGAGCCATGATCCATGGGCGCCACCCAGATGCGCTCATCACTCTCGACGCGCACCAGGTTGATCGCTCCGGCGGCGAGCGCCTTGTTCAGCGCGGCCTCGTCCTTCAGGGGCCGGATGCCGGCCCTCGACGAGAAGTGCTTGTATGCGGGCAGCCTGGCGTTCAGCTTGGGGCTGTGGTGCTTGTACGGGTACTCCGAGCAGCTCATTGCTGCCCGGATAGGCTTGGGCGTCGCTACGGGCGCGGCCTCGGGGGCATCGCCTCCACCCGCGAGCGCGAAGGCCAGCAGCACGGGGATGGCCACTGCGAGTGCCACCTTCCGCCAGCTCAGCCGCCGGCGTTTCCTGCTCTTGATCGGGCCGGTTGACGCTCCTGATATGCGGCTTGCGCGGTGCACGGCGCAAAGAAGCACGCGGGTACATTTGGCGCCCGTTCATCGCGGCGGCAGTTTTCAAGGCCGCCAAGTGAACGCCGGGGCCTGTAGCTCAGCGGTCAGAGCAGGGGACTCATAATCCCTTGGTCGCAGGTTCAAATCCTGCCAGGCCCACCTCGCCCGCCGAAGCGCGAGGCGTGACGGCAGGCCATGATCGGCGCCACGCGCCCTCAATACGGGTTCACCGCGCTCACCCGCATGAACACATCGTCGATCAGCACCCGCGACCGGCGGTCCTTGTCCCAGAAGTAGAACTTCAGCGTACCGCCCTCTTCCAACGGAGGCACGGGTATCCTGTATTCGATCTGCTCCCATTGGCCGGGCTTGGCGGGCATGGGGTTGAAGGCGAAGGGCTCGTAATAGGCGATGGACCCATCCCCCGCGCGCACCTCGGTGACCCCGAGCAGGTGGTGCGCATCGCGGCTGCGCTCCTCGCGCCGCTGCAGGCCCACTTCCAGATAGAGCGCCTGCCCGGTGGGCAGCTCGTCGGTGGCCGCCTCGAAGCTCAGTGCGAACTCATCCGTTCCATCGAACACCACGGCGTTGCCTCCGCTGAACGCATCGCTGCGGGTTCGGATGCCGCCGCCGCGCCAGTGCGCGCAAGCATGCTCGAAATCGCAGCTCTCCTCCAGCACCGCGCGCATGCCCTTCGGGTTGAAGGGCGGCGCCTGGTAGTTGCCGCCGAGCGCGCCGCGGAATTCATCGCCCCAGCGCAGGAAGACGTGCGCGTACTTCGCGCGGTCCATGCTCTCGTGATGCAGGATGTGCGCATGGTATTGCCAGAGCTGGAAGAGCAGCAGGAGGCAGCACGCGACGATGAAGGCGCGAAGGGCCAGCAGCGCCTTTCCGCTCGCGCGATGCAGCAACGCGGCCATGGGGAGCGCGAGCACAGGGTAATGGTCAACGAAGGGGCGGCTTCCGAATCCGCTGCCGTAGTACCAGATCCACCAGGCGCTGATGATGTAGGTGTTGGCCGCCCAATAGAGCAGCATGGAGGCGCCACGCGCGCGGTCGCTACGCAGCCACCACCCCGTGCCGCCCAGCGCGAGCAGCAATACAGGCGCCCAGAGGAAGAGCCCCCGGCGGAATCCGAAGAGGACCTTGAGCGCTTCGGGTCGCGTCCAATGGAACCCTTCGCCGGTGTATCCATAGGCGTACCACTGGCCGGTCTGCGCGTGCCACAGCAGGGGCTGGATGAAGAGGATGGCGCCACCGGTCACTAGGCCCAGTGCCAGCATCCACGGGTGCTGCCGAAAGCGCGCGAGCAGCATCGCCGTGTCGCGCCCCAGCAGCACCGGAAGAGCGAGCGCCACCAGCGCATTCACCGGGCGGATGAGGATGATGAGCCCCAGCAGCGCGGCGCCAGCGACCAGGAGCCATGCATGCCCGCCCTGGGCGAAGCGCTGCGCGCAGAGCAGGAACGCGGCGATGGCGCAGAAGGAATGCACATGCGACCAGCCGGGCTGCAGCGCGCTGTACTGCAGCAGCTGCGTGCCCAGGCCGATAGCCAGGAGCGTCCATGCAACAGCGGGCTCGCCGAAGGACATGCCGCGCAGCGTCGCGCGCAGGGCGAGCAGGCCCAGGAGCAGATAGCACCACGCGCCGATGCTGATCGCGCGCATCTCGTGCACGCTGAGGCCATCGCGCGGCGCCTTGGGGTCGCTCAGGGCGATGTCGTGACCGATGAGGAACCACGGCGCCATCATGATCGCCGTGCCGCAGTAATACTTGTTCAGGGTGCCGGTGGGCGTTCGTCGCACGTATTCCCACACCTCAGGCTCGCGGCCCAGGTCGTGCCGGATGAAGATGGCCTGGAGGTAGCCGTAATAGCCCTTCACATCGCTGCGCACCACGGTGTTGGCGAGCCCGTCCTTGGGGCCGGGCCAGAGCCCCTGCAGCGCGATGGCGATGTTCACCGCCAGCACGAGCAGGATCACGAGCGTCGAGGGCTGCGGGCGGCGCATCTGGTCGGGGGGTGAAGATGGCGAAGCGGCTACTTTCGCCGGACATGAAGAAGGTGATCGTCACG
>CAZJTB010000471.1:0-1564 GCA_964548485.1 uncultured Chryseobacterium sp.
GGCAGCTGGACCGACAACTCGGTGAACAGCACCACGGCGCAATGGCCGCGCAACCACAACGTGCCGGGCGATGGCAAGTTCGATCAGAGCATCATCCCCACGGCGGTTGAGCTGGCCGTGGGCCGCGTCGATTTCTTCGACCTGCCCGCCTTCAGCCAGAGCGAGACGCAGCTCACGGCCAACTACCTCAGCAAGCTGCGCCAATGGAAGATGAAGCAGATCACGGCTGCCGACCGCGCGGTGGTGGATGACAACTTCACCGGGTTCACCGATGCCTTCTCGCAGAACGCCTGGCGCGGGTTTGGGCCCTTGGTGCACCCGAACAACGTGGTGGCCGGCGACTACTTCACCGCGCTCACCAGTCAGAGCCACCTATGGAGCTACGGCTGCGGACCGGGCTGGTGGCCCAGCGCCAGCGGGGTGGGCAATACCACCCAGTTCGCCAGCAGCAGCCCGCAAGGCATCTTCACCATCCTCTTCGGCAGCTATTTCGGCGACTGGGACTTCCAGAACAACTTCCTGAGGGCGGCGCTCGCCAGCGGCAACATCCTCACCAACTTCTGGGCGGGCTATCCCAATTGGTACTTCCACCACATGGGCATGGGCGAGACCATCGGCTTCGCGGCCACGCTCACCCAGAACAATGGCAACGGGCACTACGAGCCGGCGAACCCGCAGGCGGGCCGCATCCACATCGCGCTCATGGGCGATCCCACGCTTCGCATGCATGTGGTGGCGCCGCCCTCGAATGTGCAGGCCAGCTCCGCTAACGGCACGAGCACCACCGTCACCTGGACCGCATCCACCGAGCCAGGACTCGCGGGCTATCACGTGTACCGCTTCAACACGGCCACGCAGCAGTGGGTTAGGCGGACCACGACTGCCGTTACGGGCACCTCATTCACGGACAACACCGCCGGGCTCAATGGAACCGTGCGCTACATGGTGCGCGCCCTCAAGCTGCAGGTCTCCTTCAGCGGCAGCTACTGGAACCTGAGCCAGGGCGCCTTCGGGCAGGTCATGCTCAACCAGCAGGCCGCCGATTGCAACGGCGTGGTGGGCGGAAGCGCCCTGCCGGGCACCGCCTGCAACGATGGGAACGCGTGTACCATCAACGACACGTGGAATGCGAGCTGCCAATGCGCCGGCACCTTCAGCGGCGACAGCGATGGCGACGGGGTCTGCAACGCGCTGGATGGCTGCCCGAACGACCCGAACAAGACCGCTCCCGGCCTGTGCGGATGCGGGAATCCGGAGCCCGGCACCGCCTGCAACGATGGCAATCCAGCCACGGTGAACGATGTGATCAGGCCCAACTGCCAATGCTTGGGGCAGACGGTGGATTGCCTGGGCGTGCCGAATGGCACCGCATTGCCCGGCACGCCATGCAATGACGGCAACCCGGCCACAGGCAACGATGCTTGGAGCAGCGCCTGCCAATGCGTCGGCCAGTTGATCGACTGCCTGGGTGTTCCCGGCGGAAGCGCGCTGCCCGGAGCCCCATGCAACGACGGGAACGCGCAGACCGTGGGCGATGCCTGGAGCAGCACCTGCCAGTGCGTGG
>CAZJTB010000471.1:1574-2609 GCA_964548485.1 uncultured Chryseobacterium sp.
CACACCGGTGGATTGCCTGGGCGTGCCCAATGGCACGGCCTTGCCCGGTACTGCTTGCAACGACGGCAATCCCACGACCGGTAACGATGCCTGGAATGCGAGCTGCCAATGCGTGGGGCTCCCAATAGATTGCAACGGCGTGCCCGGAGGCGGTGCGGTGGTTGATCTGTGCGGGGTATGCGGAGGCAGCAACGCCTGCATCGATGTCACCGCATGCTTCAATCTGGTGGCCTCGCCCAACCCGGATGGCGAGGAAGCCCAGAACGGGAACATCTACGCCAACACCGGCGCGCTCGACCTCGTGTTCGACAGTGAGGCCAGCCCGTGGCGCGGCAACCAGTTCATCGCCATCCGATGGAGCGGCGTGAGCATCCCGCCCGGCAGCACCATCGTGGATGCGCGCATCCAATTCACCGCGCGGGGCACCACCCAGATCAATCCATGCACGCTGCAAGTGGCCTTGCAGGATGATGCGAATGCGCCCGCGCTCGGCTTCGTCCCATTCAGCTATTCCACACGTCCGCGCACGGCTTCCGTCAGCTGGGCGCCGCCAGCATGGCCCACGGCCAACCTGAGCGGTCCCGCGCAGCGAACGCCCAACCTGGCCGAGCTCGTTCAACAGGTGGTGGACAAGCCCGCCTGGCAGTCTGGCAATGCCATCGCTGCCTTCGTTTGGGGCGTGGGACGCCGCACATCGTGGAGCCACGACCAGGACCCCACGCGGTCGGCACGGCTCTGCGTGTCATACGCCCTTCCGCCGGTTGATTGCGAGGGCGTGCAAGGCGGCACCGCGCAGCCGGGAACCCCCTGCGATGATGGCGACCCGCTCACCGGCGCCGATGCCTGGACGGCCGATTGCGCTTGCGTTGGGCTGCCATTGGATTGCACTGGCGTCCCTGGTGGCCCGGCCTTGCCGGGCACCCCGTGTGACGATGGTGATGCGGGGACCGGCAACGATGCATGGACCTTGGACTGCGGCTGCGAGGGCGAGGTGATCGATTGCCTGGGTGTGATCGGTGGAGGTGCGCTGCCCGG
>CAZJTB010000472.1:0-2605 GCA_964548485.1 uncultured Chryseobacterium sp.
GGGAAAACCATCGTAAAGGAATGAGCAACGCGCCGATTACCCCCGCTAGTGATCGCGTGGCCTTCGCGTACCCGGAGGGCATGGAACAAGGCGCCTTGGAAATCCATGATGCACAAGGACGTCTGGTACGCAGCATGCCGTTGAATGGTCGCAGGGGCATGGTGCAGAGCATCGTGGCGGATCTTCTACCTGGCCTTTATGCGGTGCAGCTCACGCTGGATGGAATCCCGATCGCAACCACGAAGCTCACGGTGATGCGATGATGATGCGTTACATAGCGATGATGGCCGCCTTGGCCGTGAGCCACTGGGCTCGCGGCCAAGGCGGCTTCATTGTGCATTTAGATGATGTGCAGGCTGGAAGGAGTGGCAGAGCAGTAGCAGTCCGTGTGGTGCCGAGTGGATACTTGGTGTTCACATCTCAATTCTCCCAAGATTTTCCAGGGCAGCCGCACATTTATTTAAGGGTGCTTTCAACCAGCGGTGAGTTCCAAATGGAGAAGGAGTATATCGTAGGGGATAGCAGAGGATTCGACATTGGCTATATCGATGCAGTAGCCACGAACAACGACGGCACATTCAGCGCCGCGATTGCCGAAGGTCGAGACTTCGCAAGTGAGAAGGTGTTCTACCGTTTCGATGCAAATGGTGACACACTCGAGCATGAGCACATCATGTCATATCCCGCAGAGGATTCGATTCTACAGGCCATTCGGCAGGTGAAGCGCTTGTCGGACGGCGGGTATGCTGCATGCGGCTTCCATGACCCACCTGACGCATTGAGCAAAGTGATGCTGGTGCGAATGGATTCGAGCGGCGATACGCTCTGGACGAGCCGCTACGGCGGCGCCAGCGAGGCCCCTGTCGCCCTAGGCGTTGCCGAGTACACCGACGGCGGCTTCGTGCTCACGGGCTACGGCACCCCGGCGGGCAGCCTGAACAAGAGCTTCTTGATCCGCACCGATGCGCAAGGCAACCAGCTGTGGCGGCGCAACTACGGCAACCGGGCCGCAGCGGTGAACGGGGCGGTGCGCGTAGCCGCCGATGGGGGCATCATCACCTGGAGCGCATACCGCGATCCGGCATGGCCCACGGATTGGCAGCAAATGATGCTCACCAAGTGGAACGCCGTAGGCGGCATCGTGTGGCAGAAGCGCAGCCACTTTAACTATTTCACCGCGACCCTGGACTTCGAGCTTCTGCCCGATGGAAGCATGGTGGGGTCGGGGACCGTGCTGCTCGAAGCGGTGCTTGCCAAGTTCTCGGCAAGTGGGGATAGCTTGTGGTCTCGTTCCTACGCACCAACGCATGGCGGTTCCTACTTGTATGATGTGCAGCCCACTAGCGATGGCGGCTTTGTGGCCACAGGAACCACCTACCGCTACGATCCAATTGATACCGCTTTCCAGACCAACCAGCTCATCTGGGTGGTGAAGACCGATAGCCTGGGCTGCGTGGTTCCGGGCTGCCACCAAGTAGGGGTGCAGGAGTATGCGCTGGATATGAACGAGCACCTGCGGGTGTGGCCCAACCCGGTGGGCGGGCAGCTCTGGTTCAGCTTCGAGCCTCCCGCCGGGCTGCAGCCGAACGGCTCGTTGCGCGCGGTGCTGCTCGATGCCCTCGGCCGCGAGGTGCTGTCAACCACCTTCACGGGCGCATCCGGGCAACTGGCCACGGACAACTTGCCCTGCGGCACCTACCATCTGCACCTGAGCGATGGGCGGCGCTGGCTGGCGGGGAAAACCATCGTAAAGGAATGAGCAACGCGCCGATTACCCCCGCTAGTGATCGCGTGGCCTTCGCGTACCCGGAGGGCATGGAACAAGGCGCCTTGGAAATCCATGATGCACAAGGACGTCTGGTACGCAGCATGCCGTTGAATGGTCGCAGGGGCATGGTGCAGAGCATCGTGGCGGATCTTCTACCTGGCCTTTATGCGGTGCAGCTCACGCTGGATGGAATCCCGATCGCAACCACGAAGCTCACGGTGATGCGATGATGATGCGTTACATAGCGATGATGGCCGCCTTGGCCGTGAGCCACTGGGCTCGCGGCCAAGGCGGCTTCATTGTGCATTTAGATGATGTGCAGGCTGGAAGGAGTGGCAGAGCAGTAGCAGTCCGTGTGGTGCCGAGTGGATACTTGGTGTTCACATCTCAATTCTCCCAAGATTTTCCAGGGCAGCCGCACATTTATTTAAGGGTGCTTTCAACCAGCGGTGAGTTCCAAATGGAGAAGGAGTATATCGTAGGGGATAGCAGAGGATTCGACATTGGCTATATCGATGCAGTAGCCACGAACAACGACGGCACATTCAGCGCCGCGATTGCCGAAGGTCGAGACTTCGCAAGTGAGAAGGTGTTCTACCGTTTCGATGCAAATGGTGACACACTCGAGCATGAGCACATCATGTCATATCCCGCAGAGGATTCGATTCTACAGGCCATTCGGCAGGTGAAGCGCTTGTCGGACGGCGGGTATGCTGCATGCGGCTTCCATGACCCACCTGACGCATTGAGCAAAGTGATGCTGGTGCGAATGGATTCGAGCGGCGATACGCTCTGGACGAGCCGCTACGGCGGCGCCAGCGAGGCCCCTGTCGCCCT
>CAZJTB010000473.1:0-2584 GCA_964548485.1 uncultured Chryseobacterium sp.
CCCTGCCAGTTCTGCACGTACTCGCCGGTCACCCATGAGCCATCGGCCACGGGTGGCATGCTGTCGCCGCTGATCTGGAAGGTGCGGTACTTGCGATCCTTCGCCAGGAAGGGCATCTGGAAGGTGGGCAGGATGCTGATGTACTCCGGATCGGCGTAGCCCAGCGCGTAGCCGGCCTTGGCCTTCTCGGGCACCAGTTCCACGTTCTCGCGGTCGTTCTTGTCAACCGTGGTGGCCAGCACGCGCAAGCGGCGCCCGCTGAGGTCGATATCGCCGCCGCGCTCCAGGATGCCGAGCTGGCTCTCGCTGAGCTGCGTCAGGTCATCGCGCAGCAGCTTGTCGATGCTGAGCTTGTAGTACTCGCTCATGCGCACGAGCAGGTCGAACGAGGGTTCGGCACTGCCATTCTCATAGCCGCTGTAGCTCGACCGTTTCACGTCGAGGGCGATGGCCACTTCCTCCTGCGAACGACCGCGCCGGGTGCGCAGGAGCTTGATGTTGCTTCCGAAGACTGCGTTTGCCATGGTGGGAAGAGGTTGGAGCGGTGGACGGTTGGGGGTTGGAGCGGTGGAAGGTTGAGGGTTGAACCGGAGGAACGCTGGGGCCTGGTCAGCTCAAGTTCGGCATGACTGAGGTTGCATGGTGCTCAGGCTTGGTCGGGTTTGAAGCCGATGGCCCTTCGCGATGGCTCCGTGCCGGAAACCATGGCGGTCAGGTGATCGAAGAGCGCTTGGATCTCCTCGTCGTGTCCGGCAACACGACCTTCCAACTGCTCCAGCTTCTGGAGGAGGTCTTGATGCGTGAGGAACGCCTCGCGCATGCGCACGAAAAGCTCGATGATGCGGATGCTCATGGCCGTGGCTCTTCCGCTGCGGAGCACATTCGCCAGCATGAGGATGCCATACTCGGTGAATGCGTAAGGCAACGACCCTCCGGCGTGGCTGTGCGAGGGTATCGCATTCTGCGATACCGCATCGCGCAACTCGCTGGCTGTCAATTGGAACATGAAGAGCGAGGGGAAGCGGTCGGGGTTGCGCTTCACCTGCTCGCGCAAGCGGATTGCCTTCACTCCGTACAATTCAGCCAGGTCGCGATCAAGCATCACCTTGCGGCCACGGATCATATGAATGCGGCCAGTGATGGCCTCATCGGCCGGAGGGACAAGCGCATAGCGGGCCTGAGGCTCGTGGGCAATGGCAGCTTGGTTCATGGCTGTTCATCCGGTTTGAAGCCGATGGCCCTTCGCGATGGCTCCGTGCCGGAAACCATGGCGGTCAGGTGATCGAAGAGCGCTTGGATCTCCTCGTCGTGGCCACTCACACGCCCTTCCAGCGCTTCCAGCCTTCGCAAGAGATCGTGCTGGGCAAGAAGGACCTCGCGCATGCGCGCGAAGACCCGGATGACATGGATATTGACTTGGATGGCCTGTTCGCTGCCGAGCACGCTGGACAACATGGCCACGCCCTGCTCGGTGAAGGCCATGGGCAGGTACTTGCTGTGCTCGCCTTGCTTTAAGGTGCCAAACTGGCTCCTTAACCGCTCGTTCTCCTCCTTGTAGAGCTCGAACATGAAATCCTCGGGGAACCGGCTCAGGTTCCTGCGAACCTGCCGCTTGAGCTGCTTGGTCTCCACCCCGTAGAGCTCGGCCAGGTCGCGGTCCAGCATCACCTTGCGGCCACGGATCAGATGGATGCGGCTTGAGATTGTCTCATCGGCGGGAGGCATGAGCCCATAGCCGGCTTGCGGCTCCAGAGCCAAGGCTGCGCTTGCGATCATGGCTCTTGGGGGTGCTTGTAGCCGATGCGCGTACGAGCGCCTCCAGGCGTTGGCGACAGCAATTGCTTCAGCGATCGGAACACCTCCTGCAGGTCGGCATCGTGGCCGATCACCTTCTCCTCCAAGCGGTCGATCTTCCGCAGCACTTCCTGCTGGCTGCTGATGGCCTCGCGCATGCGGGCGAATACCCGGATGATGTGGATGCTCACCGCGATGGCCCGCTCGCTGCGCAACACATTGGCGAGCATCAGTATGCCGTGCTCCGTGAAGGCGAAGGGCGCATACTTGCCATGCTCTCCCTGTTTCAAGGTCACAATTTGTGACCTTGAAACTCCCTCAGGACCAATTGATTCACCCCCACTACCCGGTTTTAAGGTCGCAAACTGCGACCTTAAAGACCGGTCCTCGTCCAAGCTCAACTCGAACATGAAATCCTCGGGAAAGCGCTGCATGTTCCGACGCACCTGCTCCTTCAACCGCTTCACCTCCACCCCATAGAGTTCGGCTAGGTCGCGATCCAGCATCACCTTCTGGCCCCGCACCAGCACGATGCGGCCATGGATGGTCGCGTCGGCAGGCGAGGCCCCGCTCTCGTAGCGGGCCTGCGGCTCCCTTGCCAGGGTATCCGTCAGCATCATGACCGTTTCCACGGCACAAGTATATGGCCATTTATCCGGAATCCAATAGACGGATATTCCGTCAACCGCTTCGTGTTGATGAGAAGGGCGCCGGGAACCCGCTTCAGCCTTCGGAAGCCTCCCGCTTCACCCACGCCTGCACCATCCGCAGCTGGCCGTAGCCGAAGCGC
>CAZJTB010000474.1:0-2569 GCA_964548485.1 uncultured Chryseobacterium sp.
AGCAGCGCGTTCCAGATGATGAGGAGCGGGGTTCCCTTGGGCATGCGTTCGCGTGGGCGCGGGCGGCGATGATGCCGCGCCGGCCGCGCGAAGGTAGCCGCCCCGCGCGCGTCAGCGGCTCACGGCGAATCGCGATCGGACCAGGTGCTCGCCGTACTGCAGCACGAGCTGGTACGCGCCAGCGGGCCACGCGCTCACATCGAGCAGCCAGTCGCCGCCGGTGCTCCGTGCGCCCTGCATCACGGCGCGCCCGGCCGCGTCGGTGATGGTGACGCGCCAGTTGCCGGCCGGCAGGCCGATGATGCGCAGCTCGTCCTGCGCGGGCACGGGCGCTAGGCGCGCGCCGAGGGCGCCGAGCTCATCGATCCCGACGAAGGTGTCGATGCTCAGGCAGGCCGTATCGTTCACGGCCGAGGCATCGCCCGCGAGCGTGGTCCATGCGCAGAGGTCGGCGGTGGCATCCGCAGTGGGGTTGAAATAGTTGTTGAAGGTGATCAGCGTCTGCTGGCCGGGGTTGAGCGCCGCGCCCGAATAGGCCTGGCTCACCACGTTGCCGCTGCCGAAGCGGTAGTTCACGTTGAACGCGCTCACCGGCTGGTTGCCGAAGTTGGTGACCCAGGCCCGGATGGCGGTGGGGCCGGTGATGTCCTGCCCGGCCGTGAGCCCGAAGAAGCCCGTGCAGCCGATGTCGGTGACGGGCACCTGCGAGAGGCGCAGGCCAAGGAAGAAGTCCTGCGCCTCGCGGTCGCGGTATTCCGCCCATACGCCGTCGATCACCTCATAGGTGTTCAGCGAGAAGGGCGGATTGGCATCCACCGCGATGACCACATTGGCGCCGAGCATGTACCACTGCACATACACCCCGCCGCTGGTGATGAGCAGGGGGCTCGAGAGGTTGATGACCTGGTCGCCCGCCGTGGCCTGCGCCGCACCCACGTACACCGAGTCGAGGCGCGTGCCGGGACCGCCATTCGGCCCGTTATCGTCGTAGATCTTCAGCGCGTAGGCCGAAGCGCCCGTGTTGCTCACGATGCGGATGGTGTAGGCCGTGGCGAAGGCCGGGTAGTAGGGCGGCTTGATGTACACGCCCACACCGCCATTGCCGCCGTTCCAGCTGATGCCCACGCCATTGTCGGCCGTACCATGGTAGTTGAGCAGCTGGTTCGCCGCCGTGGTGTCCACCACCACGATTTCCTGGGTGCGCACGTTGTTGCTGGTGACCAGCTCGCTGGCGATGCCGCTGATGGTGGTGTTGTAGCGGAAGATGCCCGCCGTGGTGGGGTTGAAGGGCGCAGGGAAGGTGAACAGGGTGTCAACGCCCACGCCTTGCGCGCCCACCGTGAGGGATCCGGTCACCTGCTGCTGCCCGATGGCGTTGAGCACGGTGCCCGTCACGGTATAGCCTGCCAATGGCTGATTGCCGATGTTGCCGGTCTTGGCCATGAGCGGGTAGGGGGCGCCGTTGCGCGAGCGGAAGATGCCGCCGGTGCCGTCCTGGCCGTTCCAGATCACGCTGGCATCCGTCACGGCCAGGGTGGTCGATGCGGGCCGGTAAAAGCGGACGGCATAGCCCGCCTGCGGATAGATGTTCGAGGAGTGCTGCAGCCCGATGGTGCCGGCCACGCTCTCGATGCCCACCTTGATGTCGTTGTTCTGCGTGATGCCCGATTGCGACAGGTACTGGATCGTGATGGTGCTATCCACCTTGCTCAGGATGATCTGGAAGGTGTTGGAGCCGGTCCATCCGGGAGCCACGGGTGTCCAGAAGGGCACGTTGAGGTAGGAGATCACGGTGAGGTCCGGGTCATCGTAGAAGCGGCACTGGCCTGGGTTGCCGACGCCGCCGAAATTGAGGTCGGACATGAGGCCCGCGATGTAGTCGTTGGTGCCGCCGGCCAGCGGGATGGTGGGGAAGGGCGATGCGATGTTGCCGTTCATGAAGGCCACATAGCCATTGCTGCCGATCCAGATGAACTTGCGGTTGTACCAGTAGTACTCGAAGTTGGTGAGCATCACATAGGGCCCGGCCACGTTGTCGTCGCCCAGGCCGGTGACCAGCGTGCCTGCGGTGGAGATGTCGATCCAGTTGAACACCGGGCCGTCGGGCTCGGCGCTGTCCTTCCACGTATAGCCGAAGGCATCCGGTCCGCCTTGCGCGGCGAAGAGTGGCGCGAGCAGCAGGGAGCTGAGGAGCAGGGTCGAGGTCCGCTTCATGGAGGGTTGGTTTGGAACGCCTCCAAGATAGAAGCTCGCCCGTTATGGCTGGCTAGTTCGCCAGCGGGCTGCCAAGCCAGAACCAGCAGCGCTCCGGATGCTCGGGCGGGGTTTCCAGCGGCGTGCGCATGGCCCATTGGCGCACCAATGGCGCGGCCAACGGGTCTTCAGCGCGGCGCATGGCCTCAAGCAGGCCCAGCATCAGGCTCAGCAGTACGGGGCGGAGCGCGCGGCCCATGGTCAGATGCCTTTGGCCCGTTCCCAGTAAGCGTCCATCTCGGCCAGCGACATCTCCCCGAGCCGCTTGCCATCCTTGCCGCTCTCGCGCTCCATGTACTGGAAGCGTTGGATGAAC
>CAZJTB010000475.1:0-2566 GCA_964548485.1 uncultured Chryseobacterium sp.
GCCACAGGTCCATGATGGTGTTGCGGCAGGTGGCGAAGAGGCCATCGGCGGGCTGCTTGCCGCGCGTGACCTTGATGATGCCGGTGCCGTTGAGCACGAAGCGGTCGCCGTCCACCTCAACGCCCGCCTCGCCGGCGCCGCGCAGCTGGGCGAGCAGCGGCGTGCCTTGCAGCGCCGCGGTGTCGAGCTCGTTCACCACGAGCGCGTCGCCCTGCTTGCCGTTCACGAGCATGCCCAGGCTGTACTGCCTGCCCAGGCCCAGCATCACCAGCACATAGGCGATGCTGAGGATGAGGATGAAGGTCCAGAACCGACTCAGCGCCATGCGTGCAAAGGAGCGAAGGCGGGCGGCCGAGGAGCAGGGTGGAGGCAGCGCGCGGCGAACAGGCGGCTGTGGACGGCCTCAGCCGGTGCGCATCGTCAAGCCATACACCATGGGCAGCTTGCCTTCCATGCCCTTGATGCGGTAGAGCCCGTCAGTGCCGCGAACCGTGTTCCGGAAGCAGTCGTGCGGCGAGCCATCGAGCTCCGTGAAGCGCTCCAGAACAAGGCCTTCATTGATCAGTGCCGTGAGAACCTCGCCCAAGTCGTGGTTCCAGCCATGGGAGGCGAGTTTGATCGGTGCATCGCGATCCGCGTAGGTGCCCTGTTCCTCCTCCACGATCACCTCGCGCTTGAAGTAGGAGTACTGCACGTGCGTGAAGTCGTTGTCGAACATCCATATCGCCGGATGGAACTCCACGAAGGCGAAACGGCCGCCGGGCTCGCCTGCTGAGGCAGGCTTGAGGTAGCGCTTGATGTTGGCGGCCCAGGGCTTCAGGTCGGGCAACCAGCCGATGGTGCCGAAGCTGGTGAAGACGATATCGAATCTCCCATCGAGGCTGGGCACATGCGCCACCACATTGCTCAGGATCCAATCAGCCTCCAGGCCAAGCTCGGTTGCCAGGCGTCTCGCCTCTGTGAGCGCCGCATTCGAGATGTCGAGCCCGGTCACCTCGGCGCCCATGCGCGCCAGGCTCAGTGTGTCCTGCCCGAAGTGGCATTGCAGATGGAGGATGCGTTTACCGGTCACATCGCCGAGCAGGTCGAGCTCCAGGTCGGTGAGCGAGTTCCTGCCCGCGAGGAAGCCATCCAGGTCATACATCCGCGAGGCGAGGTGGTGCGGCACGCGGGCGTTCCAGAGGGCGCGGTTGGCCTCGAAGGCATCGCGATGGTCCATGCCTCGAAGCTAGCGGTTGGGCCCGTTCGCCGTAACGCTCACTTCAGCAGCAGCAGGTCGAGGCCCTTGAACTGCTTGAAGCCCGCATCGAAGGTGACGAGCTGGAGACCGGCCCGCATGGCGAAGGCGGCCAGGTAGGCGTCGTTCCATAGTTTCGGAGAAGGTCGTGCATGCGAGGCGAGTTGTCCCCAGGGCGCTTCCAGGTCCGACGGTTCCGCTTCAAAATTGATGTAGTCGAGATTCAGCCAGGCAGCGACGATGCCCCATGCCTCGGTGTTGGAGTGGGCGGCCCTTCCGTAAGTCCCCATGATCTGTTCCGTTGCGAGCAAGCGAAGCAGGCCGGTTTGCGTTGCTCGGGTCAAGTTGATCCGACAGGCATCCTTCTCGGCGTTCAGCCATGTGGCAGCCGATTTGTGATGGGCATGGGCCTTCACCGTAAGGGCAAGCCAGACATTGAGGTCGAGCAGGTAGGAACTCATTCGCCGGAGCCATAAAGGATCTCATAAAGCCGATCCGGCGTGATCTCTTGGCCCGGCTTCGCCTTTTTGGTTTCGATGATCGGCCAATCGTTGGGCTTGGAAGCAGCCTTGGCTTTCGGTTTCTTCGATTGAAGCGCCGATCGCAGCATGTCCACAAGAACGTCCTTCAAGCTGCGCCCTTCATTGGCCGCTTTCGCTTTCAGTGTGCGGAGCAAATCGTCAGGAAGCTCGACGGTCGTCTTCATGCCGCAAAGTTACCCATAAATATGGGCGTTCACAGCTTCAGCTCCTTCATCTCGCCCTTGTCCGTGATCCAGATGTGCTTCACGATCTCCTTCACCTCCTTCTTCGGGAAGCCCTCCGGCAGCTGCACCTGCATGGTGAGGTTGTAGGTGTACTGCACCGGCGGCTCGGTGATCTCGGCGTGCAGCACGATGTCGAACCTGCCGTAGGGCACCTTGTTGTAGAAGAAGCTGCTGGGCTGGCGCACGTCGTTCACCAGCTGGCCCTTGCGACGGCTGTTCAAACTGGTCTGCACGCGGCTCTTGTAGGCGGCGTAGCGGTCCAGCGGGAAGTAGGCGCCATTCTGCTCGGCGGCGGTGCGGTGGCCCTCGCTCACCTTCAAGCCCAGCTTCGTGAAGTTGTCGAGCTTCTGCTGCAGCAGGCGCGTGGCGAACATCCGCAGCGTGTCGTAGCAGGCGCTCTGCCGGGCCACGAAGAAGTCCACCTTCACCAGGTCGTAGATCTCCTCCTTGGCGGCGGCGGCAACCAGCTTGTCCAGGATTCGCGCATCGGTGAAGCGCACGTGGATGTTCTTCTGGATCTCGAAGCCGGCGGGCACCTCCTGGTAGGTCTTGCTGAAGAGCTT
>CAZJTB010000476.1:0-2566 GCA_964548485.1 uncultured Chryseobacterium sp.
CCAACACACAGGAACATGAACGATTTCGGTACCAAGCCGAAGCATTCGGACCTCTCGAAGCTCGGCCTCGGCCGCGTGGGCGACATCTACTGGAACCTGGCGCCCGCTGAGCTCGTGGAGCACGTGATCACCAACGGCCAGGGCATGCTCGCCGACAGCGGCGCGCTGGCCATCGACACCGGCGAATTCACCGGCCGCAGCCCCAAGGACAAGTTCACCGTGAAGGATGCCAAGACCGAGGGCACCGTCTGGTGGGGCGATGTGAACATCCCCGTCTCCACCGAGGTGTTCGACCGCCTGCACGAAAAGGTGTGCGCCTACCTGCAGGGGCGTGAGGTGTACGTGAAGGACGCGTATGCCTGCGCCGACCCCACCTACCGCCTCAACGTGCGCGTGGTGGCCGAGCTGCCTTACAGCGCCATGTTCACTGGTAATATGTTCCTGCGCCCCACCCGCGCCGAGCTCAACGAGTTCGAGCCGGAGTGGAACATCATCTGCGCGCCGGGCTTCACGGCCAGTGGCCCCGCCGATGGCATCCGCCAGCACAATTTCGCCGCCATCGACTTCAGCCGCAAGATGATCCTCATCGGCGGCACCGGCTACACCGGCGAGATCAAGAAGGGGATCTTCACGGTGCTCAACTACGTGCTGCCCCAGGAGCGCGGCGTGCTCAGCATGCACTGCAGCGCCAACATCGGCAAGGACGGCGATACCGCCATCTTCTTCGGCCTCAGCGGCACCGGCAAGACAACCCTGAGCGCCGATCCGGAGCGCCGCCTCATCGGCGACGATGAGCATGGCTGGAGCGACATGGGCGTGTTCAACTTCGAGGGCGGCTGCTATGCCAAGTGCATCAACCTCAGCGCCGAGAAGGAGCCCCAGATCTGGGATGCGATCAAGTTCGGCGCCATCCTCGAGAACATCGAGTTCCACGAGGGCACCTCGCAGGTGGACTTCGACGATGCCTCGAAGACCGAGAACACCCGCGTGAGCTATCCCATCCACCACATCGCCAACATTGCCGAGCCCAGCGTGGGCGGCCATCCGAAGAACATCTTCTTCCTCACCTGCGATGCCTACGGCGTGCTGCCCCCGATCAGCCGCCTCACCCCCGGCCAGGCCATGTACCACTTCATCAGCGGCTACACCGCGAAGGTGGCGGGCACCGAGGCGGGCGTCACCGAGCCGCAGAGCACCTTCAGCGCCTGCTTCGGCAAGGCCTTCCTGCCCCTGCACCCCTCGAAGTACGCCGAGATGCTGGGTGCCAAGATGAAGGAGCATAATGCCCGCGTGTGGCTGGTGAACACCGGCTGGAGCGGCGGCGCATACGGCACCGGCGAGCGCATGAAGCTGAAGTACACCCGCGCCATGATCGGCGCCGCCCTTCGCGGCGAGCTCGACAGCGTGGAGTACAAGGAGCACCCGGTGTTCGGCGTGAGCTTCCCCGCCACCTGCCCGCATGTGCCCAGCGAGATCCTCGACCCGCGCAGCACCTGGAAGGACAAGGGCGCCTATGACAAAACCGCCGAGAAGCTGGCCAAGCAGTTCAACGACAACTTCGCCAAGTATGCCGATGGCTGCAACGCGGAGACGCTGGCTGCTGCGCCCCGTTCAACGGTGAAGGCCTGATCGACACGGATCCGATAGGGCAGCCCCCGTTAACCGACGGGGGCTGCTCATTGAACAGGGCTCCGCTTGCTGCGCGATGTTCTCCTGCGGTCTTCACGATCGCCTGACACCACCGGGGTAGCTTTGCCCGCATCATGAAGCGATGGATGGTGCAGTGCGCGCTGCTGCTGCTTGCGCGGCTGGTTGCGGCGCAGGGCGCGGAGTGGGGGCCGCTCGTGTATCCGGAGAAGCTCTGGGCCGATGCGGACATCATCGCAAGGGCTGTGCTCGATGCGCATCCTGATCCCTATCGCTACGCCACACCGGGGGAGTTGGACCGCGTATTCCAGGATCTGAAGGACTCCATCCGGGTGCCGATGGCCTCGGATCGGTTCGCCTTCCACCTCACCCAGGCGCTGGCGCGCATCGGCGATGGCGGCATCCGGGTGCAGCTCGATGGCGCTGCCCTGGCCCGCCTCAGTCAGGCGCCACAGCTGCCCTTCACCTTCAAGCTGCTCGCCGACGGGCTCTTCATCGCGCAGGAGCTCAAGGGCTTCAGGACCTTCCCGCCGGGCGCGCGCGTGCTCTCCATCAATGGGCTCGGCGCTGATCGCATCGTGCGCGATTGCGGGCGCTGGGTGCTCTGCGACGGAGCCAACGAGACACTGCGGCAGCGCCTGATCGAGCGCGACCTTCCGCTGCTCTTCCTGCTCGCTTATGGCGAATCGCGCCACTACGTCATCGAGGCGGTGCTGCCTGATGGGTCCCGCAGGGAGGAGGTGGTGCACGGCATGCAGGAAGAGGAGATCCTGCGCACCCTGAGGCCAACGGGAGCCACCTTGCTTCCCTGGCGCTCGACCTATGAGGAGGAGGCGAGCACATTGTGGGTCTCCATCACATCCATGGATCCTGATGTGCTGAAGCGCCACGGCCAGCGGCCGCGCCAATTCGTTGAGCG
>CAZJTB010000477.1:0-2560 GCA_964548485.1 uncultured Chryseobacterium sp.
CACGCCGGTGCCGCCGCGCACCTTGCGGCTGGCCACGCCCACGCCGATGAGCGTGAACACGTACGAGGCGAAGGGGTAGCTGGTGCGTTGGTGCTTCTCGATCAGGTAGCTGGCCACCTTGCCATCGCCCTGGGCGCGCTTGGCGGCGATGTAGGCATCGAGCTCGGGGGTGCTCATGGCCATGGCGGTCTCCCAGCGCTGGCCGAAATCGGAGGGCTTCAGGCGCAGCAGGGTGTCCAGGCTGGGGCCGCGGGCCAGGCGCTCCTGCTCGCCGCGGAGCTCGCGGGTGCGGTACTCCACCAGCTGCCAGCGGCCGGCCACGCTGTCGTACACGGCGCGCTCGGCATCGGTGCGGCTCACCAGCGCGCCGTCCACCCAGTGCTCCAGGCCGAAGTGGTAGAGGGTGCGCTCCTTGGCGCCGTAGCGCTCGCAGGAGGCGATCACCCCCGGCGCGATCTCGCGGTGCAGGTTGCGGTCGTCCACGAAGAAGGTGGCCCGGATGTGCGCCTCCTCGAAGGCCAGGCGCACCTCGTTGGCCGCGGGCAGCACCAGGTGGTTCACCACCAGCGAGAGCGCGCACAGCACCGTGGCGCCGATGAAGTAGGGCCGCATGAGCCGCGGGAAGCTCACCCCGCTGCTGAGCATGGCGATGATCTCGCTGCGGTGCGCCAGCCGGCTCGTGAACAGCAGCACGGTGAGGAAGATGAAGAGCCCGCTGAAGAGGTTGGCGTAGTAGACGATGAAGTTGAGGTAATAGTCGAAGACGATCTCGCGCCAGCCGGCGCTCATCTCCGCGAAGTCCTGCGTCTTCTCGCTGGCATCGAACACAACGGCCACCAGCATGATGATGCCCAGCATCAGGAAGTAGGTGCCGAGGAACTTCCGGAGGATGTAGCGGTCGAGGATGCGGAGCATGAGAGCGGTTGTCCGATGTCCGTGGTCAGTCGTCAATTCTCAGTGCCGGACAACTGGCGACGGACAACTACATTCTCTGTTTCAATTTCGGCAGCAGGGCGTTCTTCCACGTGGTGAAGCTACCGTCAAGGATCCGTTCGCGGGCCTCGCGCATCAGGCTGATGTAGAAACCCAAGTTGTGCAGGCTGGCGATCTGCTGGCCCAGCATCTCGCCGCTCTGGAACAGGTGCCGCACGAAGGCGCGCGAGTAGGCGCTGTCCACCCAGCAGGTGCCGGTGGAGTCCAGCGGGCCATGGTCGTCGGCCCATTGCCTGTTCTTGATGTTCAGGATGCCCTCGCGCGTGAAGAGCATGCCATTGCGCCCGTTGCGCGTGGGCATCACGCAATCGAACATATCGATGCCGCGCGCCATGTTCTCCAGCAGGTTCCACGGCGTGCCCACACCCATGAGGTAGCGCGGCCTGTCTTTCGGCAGGATGCCGCAGCACAGTTCGGCCATGGCGTACATCTCATCCTCGGGCTCGCCCACGCTGAGGCCGCCGATGGCATTGCCCGCGGCGCCTTTCGCGGCGATGTATGCCGCCGAGCGCTCGCGCAGCTCCGCGAAGGTGCTGCCCTGAACGATGGGGAAGAGGGCCTGCTCGTGGCCGTACTTCGGTTGGGTCTCAGCCAGCCGGGCGATGCAGCGGTCCAGCCAGCGGTGCGTGAGGTGCATGCTCTTCTCGGCGTATGCGCGCTCGCAAGGCCAGGGCGTGCACTCGTCGAAGGCCATGATGATGTCCGCGCCGATGCTGCGCTGGATGTCCATCACCTTCTCCGGCGTGAACAGGTGCGTGCTGCCATCGATGTGGCTCTGGAACTTCACGCCCTCCTCGGTGATCTTGCGGATGTCGCTGAGGCTGTGCACCTGGAAGCCGCCGCTGTCGGTGAGGATGGGGCGGTCCCAGCCGTTGAATTTGTGCAAGCCGCCCGCATGCTCCAGCACCTCGGTACCCGGCCTCAGGTAGAGGTGGTAGGTGTTGCTGAGCATGATGGGCGCATCGAGGTCCTGCTTCAGCTCGCGCGGATGCACGGCTTTCACCGCGCCCAGGGTGCCCACGGGCATGAAAACCGGCGTGGGGATGTCGCCGTGCTGGGTTTTGAGCACGCCGGCGCGCGCGGAGCAATGCGGGTCGGTGGTGAGGAGGTCGAAGTGCATCGGGCGGCCGCGAATCTAGGCTGAGGGGTCCGCTGCGCTCAGCGCGGAATCGGTGTTCATAACTGCTTTTGGCGCAGTCGTCGAGCGACTAGCGCCCCCGGTAGTTTCGCCAGCGCTTCGCGCATGCGCTGAGGCCTCTCGGCATGTTGTCCATCGCCTTCCAAGTCATGCTCGGCGCCCTGCTGGTGCTGCTGGCCTACCACGGGCTCATGTTCGCGCGGCTGGCCTTCGGCAGACGCGAGGCCGTGCCCGACCGCGACCTGCCCATCAGCGTGGTGATCTGCGCGCGCAACGAGGCCCGCACCCTCGAGGAGCTCATCCCCCTGCTCATGCAGCAGGACCACCGCGCCTTCGAGGTGGTGGTGGTGAACGACCGCAGCGACGACGATACCTGGGAGATCCTGCAATGGATGAAGCCGCGGTACCCGCGCCTGAAGCCGGTGAACA
>CAZJTB010000478.1:0-2557 GCA_964548485.1 uncultured Chryseobacterium sp.
GAGATCGGCCGCAACAGCACCCTGTTCAATCCGGCGCTGCTCTTCGTCACCAGCTTCATCATCCTCATCGCCATCGGCGCGGCGCTCTTCCTGCTGCCCAATGCGGCCACGCGCCCCATCTCGCTCGTCGATGCCGTCTTCACCAGCACCAGCGCCGTGTGCGTCACCGGCCTCAGCACCATCGACGTGGGGCGCGACCTCACGCCCATGGGCCAGTGGGTGCTGCTGATGCTGATCCAGCTGGGCGGCCTGGGGGTGATGACCTTCACCAGCTTCTTCGCCTTCTTCTTCAAGGGCCGCACCTCGCTGGAGGAGCAGCTGCGCGTGCGCGACATCGCCAACACCACGCTCAGCGGCGCGCGCGCCTTCATCGTGCAGGTGATCGCCTTCACCTTGATCGTGGAGCTGCTCGGCGCGGCCCTCATCTATTGGCGCACCATCGATGCGCCCTTCGACTCCCTGGCCGACCGCCTCTTCTTCGCCCTCTTCCATTCGGTGAGCGCCTTCAACAACGCGGGCTTCTCCACCGTGGGCGATGGGCTCTACGACCCCGCGTTCCGCTTCAACTACGGGCTCATGTGGGTGGTGGCGCTGCTGTTCATCTTCGGCGGCCTGGGCTTCGGCATCGTGTTCAACTTCAGCCGTTACGTGCGCGTATGGGTGTTCGAGCGCTTCCGGCGGCTCTTCACGGGAGCGCCGTGCCGCCGCTATCCGCGCGTGGTGAACCTGAGCACCCGCCTGGTGCTGCTCACCACGGCGGCGCTCATCCTCTTCGGCACGCTGGCCATCCTGGTGTTCGAGTGGAACCATGGCCTGGCCGAGCACGCCACCTGGTGGGGCCGCATCAGCACGGCGTTCTTCACCGGCGTAACGCCGCGCACGGCGGGATTCAACGTGATGCATACCGGGTCGCTCACCGTGCCGGCGCTCATGGTGATTCTGCTGCTGATGTACGTGGGCGCCTCGCCGGGCAGCACCGGCGGCGGCATCAAGACCACCACCTTCGGCGTGGCCACGCTCAACATCTTCGCCACCGCGCGCGGGCGCCGGCGCATCGAGTTCTTCGGGCGCGAGATCAGCAACCTGAGCACGCGCCGGGCCTTCGCCGCCATCGTGCTCTCGCTGGTCTTCCTCGGGCTCTCGGTGAGCGTGGTGGCCAGCCTCGAGAGCGGGCTCGGCCTCATGCCCGTGGCCTTCGAGTGCTTCAGCGCCTTCAGCACCGTGGGCCTCAGCATGGGCATCACCACCGAGCTGGGCGATGCCGCGCGCATGGCGCTGGTGGTGGTGATGTTCGTGGGCCGCGTGAGCGCCCTCACCCTCCTGGTGGGCGTGCTGCGGCAGGTGCAGGTGAGCAAATACCGTTACCCCAAGGAGGACATCCTCATCAACTGAATCCCCAACGCCAGCGCCGGGCTAAGGCGCCTTACGCATGAAGATCGCAGTGTTCGGACTCGGCAACTTCGGCAAGCACCTCGCCATCAAGCTCACCGGCATGGGCTACGAGGTGATCGCCATCGACCACGACATGGACAAGGTGGAGATGGTGAAGAGCGAGGTGAGCTACGCCGTGTGCCTGGAGAGCAACGACCCGCAGGCCATGAGCTCGCTGCCCCTGAGCGACGTGGATGCCGCCGTGGTGGCCATCGGTGAGGACGAGGGCGCCAACATCATGACCACCGCGCTGCTGGTGAACCTGAAGGTGAAGCGCGTGATCAGCCGCGCCATCAACCCGCTGCACGAGATGGTGCTCAACTCGATGGGCGTGACCGACATCGTGCACCCCGAGGAGAAGGCCGCCGAGGGCCTCGCGCGCAAGCTGAACCTGCGGCGCCTGGTGGACCACGGCGTCTACGGGTACCACCTAAAGACGCCGAAATACACCCGGGCAATCGCGGACTGGTGGGCCCGCCGCCACGGCTACGCCGTGGACCCCGGCGGGATCTTCTTCACGCCCGGCGTGGTGCCTGCCATCAGCCATCTCTTGCAGGCATTGACGGCCGAAGGCGACGGGATCATCCTCCAGCCGCCGGTCTATTACCCGTTCTTCTGGGCGGTCCGGGTCAACGAGCGGCGCCTTCTGGCGAATCGTCTCGTCGAGGACAACGGCGTCTACTCGGTCGACTTCGACGATCTGGAGGCGAAGGCGCGCGATGCCAAGCTCTTGATCCTGTGCAACCCCCACAACCCGGTGGGCCGGGTCTGGCGGCGCGAGGAGTTGGAGCGTATCGCCGAGATCTGCCTCCGCAACAATGTCATCATCCTCTCCGACGAGATTCACAACGACCTCGTCTTCGCCCCGCACCGACACGTCCCCATCGCCGGCCTCTCCCCCGAGGTGGATCGACTCACCGTCACCACACACGCCGCGAGCAAGACGTTCAACATCGCCAGTCTCTCGACGGCATACGTCATGATCCGCGACAGCGGGCTGCAAGGGGCATTCCGGCGGGTGAGCGATCGGCTTCACGTCGAGGCGCTGAACCCGTTCGGCCTCGTCGCCACCGTGGCGGCCTTCACGGAGGGCGAGCCGTGGCTGGACGCGCTCCTCGACTACCTG
>CAZJTB010000479.1:0-2542 GCA_964548485.1 uncultured Chryseobacterium sp.
CCGCGGCGTGGAGGAAGGCATGCGCGCTGCGCATCTCGTCGGCGATGCGCGCAGGATCGAGGTGGCCCAGGAGCTCCACGCGGTCGTTCAGGCCCAGTGCCGTGATGCGCTGCCGCAGGGAGTCCGTCAGTGGGCCTTCGCCGCCCAGCCGGAGCCGAGCCTCGATGCCACGGTCGCGCAGCAGCGCGAAGGCCTCGACGAGGACCTCGGGCCTTTTCGGATAGCGCCATTGGGCCAGCGCGAAGAAGCGCCCTTCTTCCCGTGATGATGGGTGAACAGGTGCGAAGCGGGCGGTATCCACCACGTTGTCCACCACATGGAACGGCGGGAACGGCGGTCCTGCGAATGCCCGGATGTCGCTCGCCAGCGCATCGGATACCGTGATGACCGGCACGCCTTGGTGGAAGATGCGCTTGATGCGCCCCATGCCCTCGCCACTGCCGTTGAACTTGAAGTGGTACGCGCTGAAGTGCTCGGTGATGACCAGGGGCCTGCGCATCAGCCGGCTGAAGAGCCCGATCCACGCGCAGTTCGGATAGGCGATATGGAGGTTCACCACGTCAACCGGGCGGCTGCGGTTGCGCGTGAGCCAGGCCCAGAGGATTACTGCCCCGGCGATCCACTCGATGGCCCTCCAGCGCTTGGTGCGGCACCGCACGATGAAGGCCCGGTTGGTGAGCGGATTGGTCCGTGACAGGCTCCAATGCCCGCCCTGGCGCACATCGATGTGCCACACCTCATTCTCCGTGAAGCCCCGAAGGGCGTTCACATGGCGCTGCACGAAGGGTGTCTCGTACGGGGCCTCGGCGGTGGGGTGCCAGGCCGTGATGTGCAGCACGCGCATCATGGCAAGGCCCGGCAGACCATCAATTGGGTGCTGATGCCCTTCTCGCGCATGCGCACGACGGCCGACTCGATGGGATAGACCAGCGCGCCCAGCGGTCCACCAGCGGCCGGCATGGCCTGGCAGATGCGCTCCACCAGCGTCCACCAGCGATGCAGCGCGCGCGAAGAACTATCGAAGGGCTGGTTCATCAGGTGGAACATCGGCACGCGGGCCTCGATGCGGAAGCGCGCCTTATGCAGCGCGTCGGTGTACTCGTCCAGGCAGCGGGTGGCGAAGTGGCGCTCGCGCGGCACGGCCTGCTTCGGGAAGTTGTCCGAGATGAAGAGCAGCCCACCGGGCCTCAGGGCACGGCGCAGGTTCAGGATGGCCGCCTCGAACCGCGCATCGTCCAGCACATGGAAGAGAACGTCCATGCAGCTCACCGCATCGAAGGACCCGTTCAGCCGCTCATCGCCATCACAGATATCCATGCGGAAGGTCTCGATGCCGGGATGCGACTCACGCAATCTGCTCACAGCGGTATCCGTGATATCCGAGCCCATGATCCGCTCCGCCCCCAGTTCCTTCCAGAGGGCGAGGTAGAACCCGGTGCCCGAGCCCACATCCAGCGCGTTGGCTGGCTGGGCGCTCGCCAGATGGGACCGCACCGTGCGCTTGAACACCTGCCGGCGAAGGCGGTACATCCATCGGTTGAAGGGCAGGCCCAGCACGATGTGGCCTACACCGCGCAGTCCCTCGTTCCGTTCCAGACGCTCTTCCCAATATGCGCGCGGGTTGAACCCTGCCATGGTCCAAAGATAGCCGGGGGTGTTTTTTGGTCGGGCTACAGCGAGGGCCACGGATCGCCCAGGACCGCCCAGCGCGAGGCCGCCATGATCGCGCCCGCCGCTGCGGTGAAGGCGACCATGCGCAAGGTGAGCCGATTGGCATCCTGCTTCGCGGAGCGCAGCAGCCAATGGCCGAGGAAGAGATAGCCCGCCGCGCTCGCCATGGCGAAGGCGAGGATGGCATGGCTGGCGCCCAGGCCCGCTATCCAAGCGGCGCCCATGGCGGCTGCCCGCGCGATGCCCAGGCCAACCTGGAAGCCGAGCAGGCGATGCTCCTTGCGCTGCGCGTAGAACAAGGTGGAGATGGGCTCGCTGGTGAGGCGGAACAGGTAGAAGAGGCCCATGAAGCCGGTGATCACGCCGGCGCCGCGCCAGGCCTCGCCCATGATGAGTGCGAAGACCCAATCGCTGAAGAAGGTGAGCAGGGCGAATGCCGGAAGGCCGATCCAGAACAAGCGGAGATGCAGCCCGCGCGTGAGGCGGCCCAGCTCCTCAGGGGCGCTCTCGATCGTGGTGGCGGCCTTCTGGATGTACACGTTGGTGAGCGAGTATCCCAGCAGCCGCAGGGGCATGGCCAGCAGCGAGGTGCTCAAGGCGAACCAGCCCACCACTTCGGGATCCTCGATCAGCAGGAATATGGGCAGCTGCCCGCTCAGCTGCGCCACCCAGCGCTCAGGGAAGGTGAGCAGCGGATAACGCCTGAAGCTGATGGCCGCTTTGCGCAGCGCTCCCCAATCCCACTCGCGGAAGAACGAGCCGATGCCGTAGCGCTTCATGGCCACCCAATAGAGCGCGGAAGCAATGGCGTTGATGGCCACTTCCCCGATGATCATGCCCACGAGGGCGCCTTTCGAGGCCAGCCCGTACA
>CAZJTB010000480.1:0-2540 GCA_964548485.1 uncultured Chryseobacterium sp.
TCCATTTCATCACCTACCATGAGAATGGACGGGTGAAGGAGGTGGGATGCTTCCGGCAGGGGCGCCGCGATGGGGTTTGGAAGCAATTCAGCGATACCGGTGCACTGCTCACCCAAGCGGGCTTCCGCAACGGACAACGCCAGGGCGTGTGGGAGTTCTGCGATTCGCATGAGCGCGTCACCGGGCGGCTGTTCTATGTCAATGGCTCCCTGGCACGCGGGGAGCAGTTCGCAGAGGGGGAGCTACTCGCCCGGCAATCCTACGATTGAGTTCTTCTGCCGAAGTGCTGGACAGCGCACGGGTGAGCGCGTCTACCTTCCTTGCATGCGATGGCTAAGGCCAACCACGCTGGCCCTGACGGCTTTGGGGGTGATGGTCGCATCCTGCAAGCACGGGAAATGCGAGAGTGGCCCTAAAAGCGCAGCGCCGGGAAGCAGCCATAATGCCGGTGAGAATTGCATGCGCTGCCATTTGCCTGTTGGTGAAGGCGAGATTTGCTGGAAGGTGGCCGGGACCATCTACAACAGTGGCGGCCAGCAACCATTCTCCGGTGCCGAGGTGCGTCTATTCAGCAAGCCGCTCGGAGCCGGGGAGGTGCGCCTGTCCATCCAAAGTGACCGTGATGGGAACATCCACACATCGGAGGACCTGAGCTTCGGTTATGGGTTGTTCCCGGCCGTGATAAAGGGTTCCGATACCGCGTTCATGTCCGGTTCCATCCGCGATGGGGCGTGCAACCGCTGCCACGGGGTAAGCACCGCGCGCGTGACGGTGCCTTAGGCCATTGCAGGCAGCCGCAGCTTCGAACTGGAACGGCAAGGCTGGTCGTGCTGGGTGATCAGTTCTTGCGGAAGAGGTCCGCATCCTCCTCGAAGGCCTTGAACTCGATCGCGTGGCCGTCAGGGTCCTCGATGAACATGCTGCGCTGCTCGCCCACCTGGCCTTTCATCACGGTGCGCGGCTCAATGAAGAAAGGGTGCCCGATCTTCTTCAGCTTGTCGCGGAGCTTGCGCCAATCGGCAAGGCTGAGCACGATGCCCCAGTGATCGCTGGGCACGTTCGATTCGGGGTTGTAGATGCGCGCGGTGCGATAGGTGACCGGCACTTCCTGGATGGTTAGCTGGTGGCCGAAGAAGTCGTAGTCCACCCAGGTCTTGGCGCTTCGGCCCTCCTTGAGGCCGAGGAACTTGCCGTAGAAGGCCTTGGCGCGTTTCAGGTCGGTGGTGGCGAATGCCAGGTGGAAGCGGCCGTTCATGGCGGTAGGTATTGCTGCAAAGTAAGAAGACCCTGGAGCGCGGAGCTCCAGGGCCTTCGATCAGCGCCACAAGGGGTGGCGGTCAGTCCTCATCCTCCTCGTCATCATCGTCCGAGTCCCCATCGCCATCCTCGTCATCGTCCTCATCCTCGTCGTCCGCATCATCGTCGTCCTCATCCATGTCCTCGTCCGCATCATCTTCGTCGCCCTCCGCCTCATCGGCCGCATCCTCGCCCTCGATGCCATCGGCCTCCTCGATATCGTCCTCGCCGGCCGCGGCGGGCTCGTTGTCCTGGTCGAGGAACTCCTCGATCTCGGCCCGGCTCTCGGCGTTGATCTTGATCAGGTACATGGCTTCGGGCGTCCGCAGCTCGATCACCCGCAGCATGTCGCCCTTGGCGGTGGGGATGGTCTTGATGTGCGAGGCGTCGATGCCATCAGGATATTGTTCCTGAAGGGTCTCCTTGAGCTCGTCGGTCAAGGTGTTGAAGGAGCGGATGAGGCGCTGCATGCTTGGGCAGTGTTGCTCACATGTCGAGGACGTAGGCGAAGATGAGCGGCGCCACAATAGTAGCATCGCTCTCGATGATGTGCTTCGGGGTGTCGATATCCAGCTTGCCCCAGGTGATCTTCTCGTTGGGCACGGCGCCGCTGTAGCTGCCGTAGCTGGTGGTGCTGTCGCTGATCTGGCAGAAGTAGCTCCAGAAGGGGATGTTGTCGCGCCGAAGGTCCTGGTGGAGCATGGGCACCACGCAGATGGGGAAGTCGCCTGCGATGCCGCCGCCGATCTGGAAGAAGCCGATGCCGTCGTTGCCGCAGTTGGCGGTGTACCATTCGGCGAGGAACATCATGTACTCGATGCCGCTCTTCATCATCTGGGGCTTGCAGTCGCCGCTGAGGCAGTGGCCCGCGAAGATGTTGCCCAGGGTGCTGTCTTCCCAGCCGGGGCAGATGATGGGCAGGTTGCGCTCGGCGGCCGCCACCATCCAGCTATCCTTCGGGTCGATCTGGTAGTACTGCTCCAGCACGCCGCTGCGGATCATGGCGTAGAAGTACTCGTGCGGGAAGCGGCGGTTGCCGCTCTTGTCGTCCGCGGTCCAGAGGTCGAGCACGTGCTTCTCCAGGCGGCGGAAGGCCTCGTGCTCGGGGATGCAGGTGTCGGTGACGCGGTTCATGCCGCGGTCCAGCAGGGCGCGTTCCTGTTCGGGCGTGAGGTCGCGGTAGTTGGGGATGCGCTCGTAGTGGTCATGGGCCACCAGGTTCATCACGTCCTCCTCGAGGTTGG
>CAZJTB010000481.1:0-2531 GCA_964548485.1 uncultured Chryseobacterium sp.
GTTCTGCGGTTCTACACTCCATGTTCTACATTCTTCCTCCTTCCCACTCCGCCCAGCTGGTGGCTGTTTCCTGCAGGCGCGCCGCAACGAGCTTCACCTCGGCAGGCAGCTTAGGCGCCAGCTCCTCCACCACCGCCAGCAGGATGTTCTCGCAAGTGGGCTGGTATGGCGTGAAGATCACCCGCGCGAACAAGTCGCTCGAGAGGTCGATGGAGCCCTTCTCACGTTCATGCAGGAAGAGCGCATGATCGTAACGGTCCACGATGGGCTTCACCATCCGCTTCAGGTCCGCGAAATCGATCACCATGCCGTCCTTGGGGTGGCCGGGCGCCACGGCGGGCGTGCCTTCAATGGTCACATCCAGCACGTAGCTGTGGCCGTGGATGTGGGCGCACTGTCCATCGTGGCAGCGCAGGGCGTGGGCCATCTCGAAGCTGAAGCGCTTGGTGACGCGGACGGTGCGAACGGAGGTCATGGGCCGCGAAGATCGCTTCGCCGCGCCGTTCGCTCACGCCGACCGGTACGCCACCTCGTGGTAGGTCTTCACGTGCGGGCCCAGGAACACGCGCGCGTAGATGCGGATGAGCGCGAGGCCGTTGAGCACGAAGCTGAAGGCCACGAGGCCGGCGAGCAGCAATTGATCGGCATGGATGTGCGAGAAGATGAGGTCCTCGCCCAGGAAGGTGGGCGTGATGGGGAAGCCGGCCATGCCCAGGCAGGCGAGCAGGAACAAAAGCGCCAGTCGCGGATGCTCAAACACATGCCCATGGAAGCGGCCCAGGTCCACGTTGCGCTCGCTGCGGCGCAGCCGGTTGATGACCAGGATGGCCAGTACACCGCTGACGACCACGCCGCTCAGGTAGAGCGCGGTGTGGCTCAGATCGAAGTGCTCGTTGAAGGAGATGGCGAGCGCCACCCAGAAGTGGCCCATGATCACCATGCTGAGCGCGCGGCGCACGTGCTTGCGCTCGGTGAAGGCGCGCAGCACCAGCACCAGCCCGATGAGCGCCATGGCCACGGGGAGCGCGTGGCGCAGCCCTTCATGCATGCGGTCCACCTGCCAGAGCGCCACCAGGCACGCGATGTACAGCGGCAGCAGGATGGAGATGGAGCGGTTGATGTTGAGCGCATCGAGGCTGCGGCCCAGGCGCTTCATCGGGTTCCACAGGCGGCGGTACATGAAGGTGTCCAGGTCCCACTCGCGCAGGCAGAGCAGGTACAGCGTGTACTCCAGCCGCTTGGGCAGGGTGTCCTCGAAGGTGTGCTCGCGCGGCGTGAAGTGGTAGAACTGCTCGCGGATGAGGTAGGTGACCACCGAGGGCGATACCAGCAGCTGGTAGGTGCGCAGGAAGGCGTTGCCCATGAAGTGGATGAGCGCGATCATCTCCAGGCCCAGCGCCACCTCGATGAAGATGAGGCCGATCTGCGCGATGGAGCTGTAGGCGATCTGGGCCTTCACGCTGCTCTGTACACGCGCGCTGCCTGCGGCCATGAGGCTCGTGGCGAGACCGAGCAGACCGATGAGGATGCGCACGCTGAACTGGTGCTCCCAGAACGGGAAGGTGCGCAGCAGCAGGAACACGCCGATGTGCACCGAGAGCGAGCCGTAGAAGATGGCGCTGCTGGGCGTGGGGCCCTCCATGGCGCGCGGCAGCCAGGAGCTGAACGGCAGCTGCGCGCTCTTCGCGGCGGCGGCCAGCAGCACGGCCACCGAGATGAAGATGCCCACGAGCGAGTGCGCCGCCAGCTGGTCGTGCACCAGCACGTAGTTGTGCAGTTTGTGGAAGGTGATGTTCTCGTGCCAGAGGTGGTGGCTCATCCACATGGCCAGCAGCAGGCCCACATCGCCCACGCGATAGATGGAGAAGACCTTCACCGCGTTCTTCACCGGCAGGTAGCGGTCACGATAGAAGCCGATGAGCAGGAACGACGATACGCCCAGGACCTCCCAGCCGATGAAGAGCGTCTCGAAGTTGCCCGCGAGCGCGGTGAGCGCATACCCGGTTAAGAAGAAAAGGATGGTGTTGAAGAAGCGCTTGTACCCGTCCTCGCGGTGCAGGTAGTAGCGGCTGTACACCGTGATCAGGAAGGTGAGCACCGCGCCCATGAAGAGGTACACGGCGGTGACGCGGTCGAAGTAGAGATCGATGAAGAACTCGTAATCCTTCGAGCGGAACACGGTCACCTCCTTCACGTTGATGGCCTCGAAACCACTGAAGGCCCAGGCGATGATGAAGAGCTTCACCAGCAGGGCCTGTGCGCCGGCGGTGAGGTAGGCCGTGCGGGACAAGGCCATTTCCGCACGGCGATGCAGGACCAGGCTGATGAGGAAGCCGGCCAGCGGGATCAGCACGAAGAAGGGAAGCAGCAGGTGCATCATTCGGTGACGATGGTGATGGGGGCGTTCTCCTCCACCCGCTCGATCGCGGGCAGTACGTCCTCGGCCACGGGCAGGACGGTGGTGAGCGGTTCGAAGGGAACGAACGCGCCGTCCTTGAAGCGGTGCATGGTGTGGTGCACGGGGTGAACGG
>CAZJTB010000482.1:0-2530 GCA_964548485.1 uncultured Chryseobacterium sp.
CGTGGCGCCAGGTACGTGGCCGCCTCGGAGATGAGGGCAGGGTTCGGCGCCAGCAAACGCACCGGTGAGGTGATCAAGTCATGAGCACGACCTACAGCCCCCGTCTGAAGGCCAAGTACAAGCAGGAGGTGGTACCCGCCCTGCAGCAGGAGTTCAAATACAAGAGCTCCATGCAGGTGCCGCGCCTCGTGAAGATCGCGATCAACCAGGGCCTCGGCAGCGCCGTGGGCGACAAGAAGATCGTGGAGAACGCCGTCACCGAGCTCTCCCAGATCACCGGTCAGAAGGCCGTGGCCACGGTGAGCCGCAAGGACATCAGCAATTTCAAACTGCGCAAGGGCATGCCCATCGGGGCCCGTGTCACCCTGCGCGGCGACAAGATGTACGACTTCCTGGACCGCCCGATCGCCGTGGCCCTGCCCCGCACCCGCGACTTCCGGGGGGTGGCCGCCAAGGGCTTCGACGGCCGCGGCAACTTCACCATGGGTGTGAAGGAGCAGATCATCTTCCCGGAGATCGACATCGACAAGACCCCCCGCATCCAGGGGATGGACATCACTTTCGTGACCACGGCGGAGACCGACGAGGAGGCCAAGGCCCTGCTCACCGCCTTCGGTTTCCCCTTCGCCAACGCCAACAAGTAAGAAGCACACACACATGGCCAAGGAAAGCATCAAGGCCCGCGAGCGCAAGCGCGCACGCATGGTGGAGAAATACGCCGCCAAACGCGCCGCATTGAAAGCCGCCGGCGAGTGGGACAAGCTCCAGCAGCTACCCGCCAACGGCAGCGCCGTGCGCAAGCACAACCGCTGCCAGCTCAGCGGTCGTCCCAAGGGCTACATCCGCCTCTTCGGCGTAAGCCGCAACATGTTCCGCCTCATGGCCCTGGAAGGCAAGATCCCGGGCGTCACCAAGGCCAGCTGGTAATAACGCATCACGACCATGACCACCGATCCCATCGCCGACTACCTCACCCGCCTGCGCAACGCCATTCTGGCTCGCAAGCGCACCGTGGAGGTGCCCGCCAGCGGCCTGAAGAAGGACATCACGCGGATCCTCTACGACAAGGGTTACATCCTCAGCTACAAGCTGGTGGAGGACGGCAAGCAGGGCCTGATCAAGATCGCCTTGAAGTACGATCCCCAGACCCGCTCCAGCGCCATCCGCGACCTGAAGCGCGTGAGCACCCCCGGCCTGCGCCAGTACGCGCATGCCACCGAGCTGCCCCGGGTGCTCAACGGTCTGGGCGTGGCCATCGTGAGCACCAGCAAAGGCGTGCTCACCGACAAGGAGGCCCGCCAGCTGGGCGTGGGCGGTGAAGTGATCTGTTACGTGAGCTGATCCGGTAAAACGAGCGAACGATGTCACGCATTGGAAAAGCACCGATCGAGGTCCCCAAGGGGGTCCAGATCGCCATCAGCGACAAGAACGTGGTGACGGTGAAGGGCCCGAAGGGCACCCTCGTCCAGACCATCGATCCGACGATCACCGTGAAGCTGGACGGCACCACCGTGACGGTGGAGCGCCCCAGCGACGCCAAGCCGCACCGCGCCATGCATGGGCTGTACCGCGCCCTCATCGCCAACATGGTGAAGGGTGTGACGGACGGGTTCGTGGTGGAACAGGAGCTGGTGGGTGTGGGTTACCGCGCCACCGCCAAGGGCCAGCAACTGCAGCTGGCGCTCGGCTTCAGCCACCAGGTGGCCTTCGAACTTCCACAGGAGATCAAGGTGAGCGCCGCTCAGGAGAAGGGCAAGAACCCCATCATCCGCATGGAGAGCGCCGACAAGCAGCTCCTTGGGCAGGTGGCCGCCAAGATCCGCAGCCTGCGCAAGCCCGAGCCATACAAGGGCAAGGGTATCCGCTTCGTGGGTGAACAAGTACGCCGCAAAGCCGGTAAGGCCGCCGCGAGCAAATAAGCAACCGCCATGGCATTCAGCAAGTCACAGAGCCGCATCCGCATCAAGCACCGCGTGCGCCGCACGGTGAGCGGCACCACGGAACGGCCACGCCTTTCGGTGTACCGGAGCAACAAGGACATCTACGTCCAGATCATCAACGACGAAGAGGGCCGCACGTTGGCGAGCGCCTCATCGCTGAAGGACCCCAAGGCGCACGTCGCCGCCGGCATGGACCAGGCGCGCGAAGTGGGCCGCGCCATCGCCGAGAAGGCGAAGGCCATGGGCGTCGACAAGGTGGTCTTCGACCGCAACGGTTACCTCTATCATGGCCGCGTAAAGGCGCTGGCCGAAGCCGCCCGCGAGGCCGGTCTCAACTTCTGATCCGCACGCACCCATGTCTGAAACGAACATCAACAAGGTCAAGAGCAGCGATCTCGAGCTCAAGGACAAGCTCGTCGCGCTCAACCGCGTCACCAAGGTCACCAAGGGCGGCCGCACCTTCACCTTCGCCGCCATCGTGGTGGTGGGCAACGAGAACGGTGTGGTGGGCCACGGCCTGGGCAAGGCCAAGGAAGTGCAGGAGGCCATCGCCAAGGGCATCGACGATGCCAAGAAGAACCTGGTGAAGG